>CALCCX010000109.1 GCA_937900165.1 uncultured Acidimicrobiia bacterium
GGATACGGCGACCACCGAGATCTACACTCTTTCCCTACACGACGCTCTTCCGATCTCGAGAGACATAGGAGGCAATCGAGTCGCGGAGGACCGCTAGGCCTTGTACGGTCGGATATTGGGAGACCTCAGGGACAGCCGAGCAAAGCGCCTGACGAATGAATTCCGGAGTTGGCTCGCGGGGGTCACCGATGGAAAAATCGACGAGCGGAACCCCCGCCTCCCGCATGGCCCTCGCCTTGGCCTGAATCGCTGCGATTGGGGAGGCTCCAAGACGGTCAAGTACCGGATTCAGCCGCATCCCAGCAGGCTAGCGAGCCCCCGATCGCTCCTGGTTCCAACCAGGAGCGATCGCAGCCCAGTGTGCACCCACTTCACGACTCGATATCGGCCGTACAATCTGGCGATGCAGCCTCGCACCTATCGAATAATCTACATTGCCCTGGCAACGGCCTTGGCTCTGACAGTCGTCGGGACAATTCTTCTTGTCGATCGGCAGGGCGAAGCGCCAGAGCTGCCGACCCCCCTCGAGGCAATAACTCCGGGTCCAAACGAACAGGTCCTGAGGCAGGCGTTTCTTCAGATCGACCTCCCAATCGGATACGAGATCGAGCTGACCGTCGACAATTTCGTCATCCCCACCGAGGAAATCGGATACGTCGCCGGGACGGGAGTGTTCACTTGGTCCCCAGGGGTCGACCGAACCTTCCTCGAATGGACCCCTGGTCCTCACGAGGTCTCGGTCCGCTGGAAGACGGTCGTCGGATTGCCGGATCCAGGAGAATTCAGTTGGACGTTCAGAACGTACTGATCCAGGTTTGTGCTACCAAGGTCCGGGTTCAGCCTCAACCGGCCTCGTCGATCTCCAGCGGACACACCTGGTTGTCCGGCGCCGACTGACCGAACTGGTCGACGAACGCCCTGATGGTCGATCGATCGAATTCCTCCAGCGGAAGCAACTTCGTCCAAGCAGACAAGACAATCGGATGGTCAAGGCCTGGTTTCGGTGCGGCGAGCACCCCTCCACCGATTTCGACCACCAGTTCCTCGAGTCCTACGACTTCAGCGAGCTCGAGCGCTGGTTGATAGTTGATCACTACCGAGCCACGCCTCAGGCTGTGAACCAAGTAGATCTCTGGAATGGCCTGGCGGTAGTTGCCACACCCGGCCCAGCGATCCGCGTACGGACCTGAAGTCGCCGGGTCGGAGTTGAAATCCGGATCAGGGATGCCACCGGAAACTATGCCCCTGGTGGCCTCGGCGCTCAGCTCTTCGGACTCCATTGCCTCAAACGACTCTGGGCTGAGTGAGATCGGATCAGGAACCGGGTCTGTTGATCCGCAGGCTGCGGCCACCAGGATCACCGCAATACCCAAACCCAGAAGTCTGCCAGGTCTCATTGGAGAACCTCGGGGCCGTGCTCCAACAATTGTAGGAACCTGGCCTCATCCAGAATCGGCACACCAAGCTCTTGCGCCTTGCCGAGCTTCGAACCGGGTGCTGCCCCTGCCACAAGAGCAGTGGTCTTTTTCGAGACCGAAGAGGTCACCTTTCCACCTCGGTCTTCGACGGCCACCTTGGCTGCATCTCGTCCGATCGATTCGAGGGATCCTGTGATGACCAATGTGACCCCGGCGAGTTGACTCGTATCGATCCCGTCCGGCTCCGGGTCTTCGAGCCGCACCCCACCGAGACGCAGTCGCTCCACCAAATCCCGATTGGCCGGATCGCGGGCCCATTCGACCACAGAGGCTGCAATGATCGGCCCTACACCTTCCACGTCGGCTATCTGCTCCTCTGTGGCCTCCATCAGAGAATCGATCGAACGGAAGGTCTTCGCCAGAAGCCTGGCGACCGTGCCCCCAACATGGCGCACCCCGAGTCCGACGAGAAGGTTTGCGATCGGGCGGTCCCTGGCCTCGTCGATTCCGGCCATCAGATTGTTGACCGAGGTTTCTCCCCATCCCTCGAACTCGAGCAACTGGTCAGGTTCGAGGAAGAAGATGTCCGCCGGGCCCTTGATCAGATCATTCGAGAGGAGCAGATCTACGGTCTTGTAACCCATGCCCTCGATGTCCATGGCACCACGCGCTGCGAAATGGAACAACCACTCCCTGATCCGCTGAGGACATTCGAGGCCACCACTACACCTGGCGTCCTTTTCACCCTGTGGCCTCACGATCGGATTACCGCAAAACGGGCAATCCGCGGGCATATGCCATTCTTGTTCCACACCGGTCCGGAGTGAAGTAACTGGACCAACCACCTCCGGAATGACGTCGCCTGCCCGTCTGACCACAACCTGGTCACCGATTCTGACGTCTTTGCGATGGACCTCGTCTTCGTTGTGCAAGGTGGCCATCCCGACATTGGCGCCTCCAACGAAAACTGGCTCGAGAACCGCGAACGGGGTCGCCCGACCGGTACGCCCGATGTTGATCTCAATCCCGTTCAGCCTGGTCATCTGCTCCTCAGGCGCGAACTTGTAGGCGATCGCCCAGCGGGGTGCCTTGGAGGTGAACCCGAGTTCGGCTTGATCGGCCAGGGAATCCACCTTGACGACTACTCCGTCTGTTTGGTATTCGAAGCCGTTGCGACGTTTCTCGATCGAGGCCACATATTCGACAACTCCTGCCAGATCGGGGGTGACCGACAGCTCCGGGTTGGTCCGCAGGCCGAGTGACCGCAGGTATTCGATGGTCTGCGAATGCGAGACCAGATCTGGGCCACCTTCCATGTTTCCGAGCTGATATACCCAGATCGAGACGTTTCGGTCGGCGGTGATCGAGGGATCTTTCTGTCGCACAGCGCCAACGGCTGCATTGCGAGCATTGATGAATGGACGGTCCCCTGCCTCGGATTGTTTGCGGTTGAGATCGTCGAAGACGTCGAGCGCCATGTAGACCTCTCCACGTACTTCAATCAGCGGGGGGGGATCACCGATCAGTCGCAGCGGGATCGATGCCACTGCGCGCATGTTCTGGGTGATGTCTTCTCCCGTGACTCCGTCCCCACGGGTTGCCCCCTGAACCAGAACGCCGTGCTCATAGGTCAGTGAAACTGCCAGCCCATCGATTTTCAACTCGGCGACGTAGCCGCTCGGTCGCCGACCGAGAAATCGCTCGAGACGAGCCTCCCATGCCTCCAGGTCCTCCGTCGATTCGGCATTGTCAAGCGAGAACAGCCGCTGACGATGGCTGACCGATCCGAACAATTCCGAAGGCGGCGCACCGACCCGTTGGGTGGGAGAGTCTGGCGTGATCAGCTCGGGATGTGCCTCCTCGATATCGATCAGCTCGCGGAGCATGGAGTCGAAATCCGCGTCGGAAATCTCGGGTTCGACCAGCACGTAGTAGCGGTACGAGTGATACCGAATTTGTCTACGAAGTTCATCCACCTGAGTGGCGATAGTTTTTCCCATGGCCGAAAGATTCTACGCCGTCGTGGCCATACGGTCTCGCGGCGGTTCGGAAATTGGAACGGTTTCGATTGGTCCAGCCCCGAGAGGCAGACCATTGTCATTCCCGGCTGGTTGAGGTGATGATGGCGCCGCCTAGGACATCGTCGCCTTGGTAGAAGGCGATCGTCTGGCCGGCCGCGATCGCGGTCTGCGGAGCTGTGAATCGGATCTCGATTTCGTCGCCGTTCGCCCAAAACATCGCTGGAGCCGCCACACCGTGGGCCCGGTACTGGGCCTCGACATGGGGATCTGCCGGTGGCTCGCCATCAACCCAACTCGCCTCTGACGCATAGACGGTCCTCACTGCAAGATCATCCTTGCGGCCGAGCGTGACCTCGGCCGAATCTGGGTCGATCGCGGTGACATAACGGGGCTCGCCGAGCGCCAAGCCGATTCCCCGCCGCTGACCAATTGTGAAGTTCGTATACCCGTCGTGACGCCCAATGAACGCACCTTGGGTGTCGACCAAATCTCCGGCAACCACGACCTCGGGGGCCAACTCGTCCAGGAAACTGCGATAATCACGATCGCCTACGAAGCAGATGTCCTGGCTTTCGGCCTTGTCGGCGGTTCGCAAAGAGAGCGAGGCCGCAAACTCCCGCGTCTCCGCCTTGTTCAGCCAACCGACGGGAAAGCGGACCCTGGCCAATTGTTCCTGGCCCAGCATCGAGAGCACGTACGACTGATCCTTCAAGACGTCGACGCCTCGCCGCAGCATCCAGCGGCCGTCTCGCTCAACGACCTGGGCATAGTGACCGGTGACCACGACGTCCGCGTCGAACTCCGCAGCTTGTTTGAGTAGATGGTTGAATTTCACGGTCCGGTTGCACTCGATGCATGGGTTGGGAGTGCGCCCATGGGCATATTCATCGATGAACCGCTCCACGACTCCTGCCATGAAGACATCTGAGTAATCCAAGACGTAGTACGGGATGTCGAGCTGAGCGGCCACTCTCCTGGCGTCCTCGGCATCCGAAACGGTGCAGCATCCAGCAGTGGGCGCCTGCCCATCCGGGCCGGACCAGAGCTTTAGGGTGACCCCGACGACGTCGTAACCCTCTTCCACCATCATCGCCGCCGCCACCGAAGAATCGACTCCTCCTGACATCGCAACCAGCACCTTCATGCTCGCAAAGCCTCCACCTCTTGGGTGACAATCCTCGCGACGGTCTCACCATCGCCGGCCAGGGTCGTCCAACCGAACGTGAACCTCAAACACTGGCGCGCCTCGTCAGGTGTCATGCCCATCGCCTCGAGGACGTGGGACACGGTCGCTGCTCCTGACTGACAAGCGCTGGCGGCCGAAGCAGCCACCCCCGCCCGGTCGAGGCGAACCAATAGGGTCTCGTTGCGGATGCCAGGGATCGAGACGTGAGAGTGGGAACTCAGCCGATCAGCTTCGGCAACCGTCGCGACCACGCCGGGCAGACGCTTCACCAAAGCTGCCTCAAAAGCGTCGCGCTCGGTCGTGACAAGATCGACGACCTCATCTCGGTGTTTTTCGGCCAACTCCATCGCCGTTGCCATGCCCACCACCCCCATCACGTTGTGGGTGCCGGACCGCCTACCGAGCTCCTGCCCACCCCCGTGCAACACCGGCTCGAGGGCCACTCCTTCCCGAACGAACAGCAGCCCGACTCCTCTCGGACCACCGAACTTGTGCGCCGCCAACGATAGGAGGTCCACTCCGAGAACTTTGACGTCGATCGATCGGGTGGCAAAGGCCTGCACGGCGTCAGTATGCGTCAAGGCAGCCCGATCGGCCATTGCGGAGGCCACCTCGGCCACTGCCTGCACAACGCCGGTCTCGTTGTTGGCCAACATCACCGACACTACCGAAGTACGATCATCGACCAGCGCGGCCACTGCCTGGGGGTTCACGCGGCCGAATCGATCCACCTCGGCTTGAACGACCGGTCTCCCGAGCCGCTCGACGAAAGTGGCGCTCTCGATCACCGCCTCGTGTTCGGTAGGTGATATCACCACGCCGCCGGGTGAGCCACCCGCCAGGGCGGCGCCCTTGATGGCGAGGTTGTCGGCTTCGGTCCCGCCCCCCGTGAAGACGATTTCGAGCGGCTCGGCGCCGATCAGCGCGGCGGCTCGCTCCCTGGCTTCCTCGAGTGCGTTCTTGGCCCGCCGCGAGATCCCGTGACTGCCGGAGGAATTCCCAAACGCCTCGCCACCGAACGGCTCCATCGCCGACCACACCTCTGGCCGCATCGGCGTAGTAGCCGCATGATCCACGTAGTACATCGCAACGATTCTCGCAGGTCCCCAAACAACGGGAACCAAGGGCGGTGGGACGGAGCGAACCTTAGGCAATAGGGCTCAGATC
>CALCCX010000110.1 GCA_937900165.1 uncultured Acidimicrobiia bacterium
CAATGGACTCCGGTTGTGGGCACTGCGAGCGAAGGCATGGTTGTCGGAATCGACCGAAACACCTATCTGCGTGACCCACTCCAAGACTTCGGCATTCCGTTCGAGGATGTGATGATTCCTTCTCCTGGAACCGGCGAGTTTCCATCTTGGTATGTGGAAGGAGACCGCTCGACCTGGGTAATCATCACCCACGATGTCGATCGTGATCTCGCGGAATCGTTGAGGCTTCTGCCATTGTTCTCTGGACGAGGGTTTCCGGTCCTAGCCATCAGCTATGGAACCGATCAGGGCGCTATCACTGATGAGGATGCTGTGCTCAGGTACGGGTTGACGGAATGGCGCGATATTCAAGCCGCGGTCGATTGGTCGCGCCAAAGAGGGGCCGAGAGGTTCATCTTGGTTGGTTATGGCATGGGCGGAGGCGCCGCCATCGAGTTTGTGAACAGCTCGCCATTTAGCGGACAGGTCTCGGGTCTCCTGTTGGACGCGCCCACCCTTGATCTGGGAGTCGTCATCGATAGCGATCCCGATGCAGAGGACATTCCTCAGATTCTCCGAAGCCTCGGCAAAACCATCGCAACGTTCCGGTTCGGGGTCAACTGGTCTGAGCTCAACTACCTGGAAAAATTCGACTCTGTGAAAGTTCCAGTCTTACTGGCCCACGGTGTCGGCGATGAAGTCGTTCCGATCGACCTGAGCGATCAACTGGCCGAGCGTTACCCGGCTGCGCTGACCTATCTCAGGGTTGAAGGGGCTGGTCACGGTGAATCGTGGAACGTGGCCACCGTCGAGTACGAGTCTGCGGTACAGCGATTCTTGACGGACGTTTTGGCAGAGGAAGCCAGAGCGACTGAAGAAGTGGCGGACGATGCAGGTCAGGACGGGGATTCCTGATTCGGCCCGAACGGATCGATTGGTCCCTGGCCTGATCCGATCCGCCATTCCTCGGCCATCACGATGGAATGCGAGATCCAGGTTTTTGTCTTGGCTACGGCGGTGTCCAGTGCGTCTCCTGAGGCCAATGCCAAGGCGATGGCTGACGCGGTGGAACAGCCTGTGCCGTGAACGTTGGGGCTGTCGACCCGAGGGTGACTGAGCCGAGTGGCTTCACCGTTGGAGACCAGGACGTCGATTGCCATCTCCCCATCGAGGTGGCCGCCCTTGACCAACACCGCCGTTCCGAGCCCATTGGAGAGGTGGAAGGCTGCTTCCTCCATCGTCGCCACATCACCGACCCTCAAGCCGGTTAGGAGCGCCGCTTCACGAAAGTTGGGCGTGATCAGGACAGCAGCCGGCCCCAAGATATCGCGATAAGCGTGGACTGTTGCGTCTTCCACGATCTGGCGTCCTGCGGAGTCCACCAACACAGGATCGACCACCAACGGCACCCCTGGCGGTGTGTGATCTGCCACCAGTTGGACAACTTCTGGCCGGCCGAGGAACCCTGTCTTCACGGCTCCGATCGCAATATCGGAAAGGACCGCTTGTATCTGGGCCGCCACGACGTCGATCGGTAGGTGATGGACCGAATCCACCCCGATGGTGTTCTGGGCGGTGACTGCGGTCACGACCGTCGCGGCGTAGCCTCCGTTTGCGGCGATCGCCTTCAAGTCGGCCTGAATCCCCGCTCCTGCGCCCGAGTCTGACCCGCCGATCGCTAAAACAATGACGGGAGTTCCTGGCGTCACAGGCGGAGCATCACGTCTGAGGGGTTGGTGCGGTCGGCGTTGGTTGTCTGCACGAACGCATTGTGGTGGATCGTCGAGTTTGTATTGGTGCACCCTCCGTCGTCGTATCTTTGGTAGGCGGTCCCGCACGCCGAAACCGGAAACGTGCCGTCAGAGGTTGTGACGGCCAGGTCCGACCAGCGGACTGAGAGACTTGGAGCGTCGCAACCTGCGAAAATCTCTGACCAGATCACCGGATCGGTCAGCTCATCGCCATCCGTCAGCAGTTCACGCACCTGAATTGTCAGACCTGATGCCAGGTCTGTTACCGAACCGGGCCACAACCAAGAACCGTCCTTCTCCCTGGCGGGCCCGATCTTCAGCCTGTAGGGGCGCTGCGGGTGCCACTCATAGTCTCGGGTATTCGGGTCATCTGGCGTGCTGATCAGCGGTGACTGCGTCCCCGCCAAGATGTTTCCGTCTACGTCGTAGCCCCCCCAATTGACGGCTCGGCTGCCCGGGAACCTGGGGTTCCATTGAAGTCCGAGATGAGCGCCTCCTGCCTGGGTGCCTTTGTGCATGAACGATGCCTGGATTGCAAAGAAATGCAGTGTCTCGACCTTGGGCGGAGTCCGGATTTCGACGGTTACGGCCAGCTGGGTGATCGCTCCTGGGGGAGTGTCCCACCACAAATGAAAAGACGAAGCCCCGTTTCTGGATGGCGGTAGCCCCTTGGTCCGTGCAGGTGGGTCGATCGAGACTGGTCGGAATCCGGAGAACAGACCTCGAAACGTGTTGAGGAAACTCATCTCGACTGGTCGAAACGCACGAGGGCGCAGAGTATTGCCGGCATGGGTCGCCTCCTCTGCCCTGGAAGTCATGCCTACCGGCGATTTTATCAGTTGCTGCTCAGGGACGCACCCTTTGCGCGCACATCGGGGCCGTTCGGTCGGTGACGAACGAGTTCAAGACGGGATCATGACCACGGCTGCGCTGTCAATGGTCACCGACACGGTCGAGCCTGGCACCGGCCTGGGACCTGTCACCTCGGCTACCAAGGCCCGGTTCATGGCCCGAAGCTCCACCCTGTAGCGCCCGCCCGCGAGCTTTCAAGAATGAAGTCGCGAAAAGTTCTCAAGATCCGAATCACACTGTCGAAACTACATGCATGGAACTCACACAGCCGTTGTCAGAACGCATCGCCGCGGTATTGCGGGACATCGTCGAGCCACTTGGGGCGATGGCCGCCTCTGCCAGGGTGGCGGGCGATCCTGGCCTGCCAGACGATGATCGCCGTGACCTGCTCATTGCCTTGGAAGAGCGAGCCAGCGAGGCGGCCGACCTTGCCCAAGACCTCTGCATCACCATCCGATTGGACGGCTCCATCGAAACAAAGGTCGCCTAGAAACACGCTTCCTTAGGCTCTAGCGTGGATATATCCGCAGCCGAGCCGAAAGTTCGCCGTTTGGGTGCCGCCTGGCATTCTCTGCGGGACCAGGCCGCCGCGGTGGCGGACAGCTGCGCCAACTCACCTGATCCGATCTGGGTGGCTGTACACGTTGAACTCTGGTCCTCGAACAAAGCCGGCGACGGTCACACCCAGTTCAGTACCGAGATCCGCAGCCAAGGAGGATGCGGTGGAGACACCGGCTACGAGGGACAGTCCTGCGACCGCCGCTTTTTGGACCAGCTCGAATGAAACCCTCCCAGAGACGGTTACAACGCACTCGTCAATGGGCCACGATTGGTCAGCCAAGAATCCGATCAGCTTGTCCATGGCGTTGTGGCGCCCAATATCCTCCCGGATCGCCAGCAGGTCTCCGGCAGGCCCGAACGCAGCGGCCGCGTGTAGGCCACCGCTCTCGTCGAATCCCTGTTGGCGAGAGCGCATTTGTTCCATCATTTCCAGCAGTTCGCCCGGGCTCACGGTCGGGCCGGTTGGTAGCGGTCGGGCCGCCACCCGCACCGCGTCGATGGATGCCTTCCCACACACCCCGCACGAGGAGGTGGCGTACAAGTTGCGGCGGAACTGTTCTGGATCGACCACGACCCCTGAATCGAGGATGAGTTCGTACCGGCCCGTTCCCTCTCCCCCTTCCAACATCTTGACCCCGCTCAGCTCGTCCGGCCGAAGGATGATGCCCTCGGTCAACGCAAAACCCTTCGCCAACTCGTAATCGTGACCTGGGGTCCTCATCAGAACGGCGATGGCGACCCCTCCGAGTCTGAACTCGACCGGTTCTTCAGCCGGTAGAAAGTCTTTGCGCTCATGCCGATCGTGGGCTGTGATCCTGACCACCGTCCGCTCGAAGTTCGACATGGCCCAGAGGCTAAAGCCTGTTCGAGAATGTATGCGGTTCACGGCTTTAGCCTGGATCCACCGACTTAGGGAAGCGAGTCGCCCGGTGGGCCGCGCCGCTGCTCAGAACAAGAAGATTCTCTGCTTTCACCAGATGTGTTGCCGGTCGAGATCGAGAAACACTTGCCACCACTGGCGAGGCGGGCGAAGAGCCAAACCGTGCGGTGGATCCAGGTTTAGTCCTTTGTACAGAACGGGGGCTCTGTCGAACGAACTAGTCAGTTTGGGTGTTCGATTAACCCTTCGCGGGTGGAGGGCTTGCCTGCCGATATCACCAGTACGAACGAGCCACGGAGGGTCGGCGATGAACATGAAACGGGGAAGGCGAGCATCGGGTCGGGTCATCCGCAGCCGTCGCTCTCGTCTCTCGGCGCAATCTCAAATTGTGAGATCGCCTCGAAACTCATCGCAGACCCTACCGTCGGTCGCCGATCAGGTCGAAGCGATTCCGTTTCCCGTTCGTCACGGGTGTATGGCGCTTTAGCCCGGTGAGGCGGACCGACGTTCTGCCAGTCACGGCGGCAAGACAACTAGCTTTGGGAGAAGGGAACTGTGTCGGTTGATGGCCAGAATCGATTGCAGAGACCACGCGTCCTCGTAGTCGAGGACGTTTCCGCGATTCGGCGACTCATCGAGGTCTGTTTGCGCCCGATAGGTCCGGATCTGACGATGGCAGCCGACGGAACCATCGGACTTCAATCAGCCGTGGACGATCCACCTGAGATGATCTTGCTCGACATTGGACTCCCAGGCCTGGATGGTTGGCAAGTGCTCAAGGGCCTCCGTGAAGATCGGAAGAGCGTCGTGAAGGGGAAGAGTGTAGATCTCGGTGGTCGCCGTAGCATTAAAAAAAAAACAAAAGATAAAAAACAAAACTTAGACGCAGGATTAACACGTTTCTCACACTTGTTCCTAATCTCATGA
>CALCCX010000111.1 GCA_937900165.1 uncultured Acidimicrobiia bacterium
CTAGGACTGTGTGTCTTTTTTTTTTTCAAGCAGAAGACGGCATACGAGATATATCAGTGTGACTGGAGTTCAGACGTGTGCTCTTCCGATCTTGTCACAGCGATCCGCGGCGATCGCGCCAGGTACGACCAAAGAGCAGTAGACGGTTCGGAATCAGTGCGACGCGATCACACGTTTATGGCCCGCGCAGATTCGATCATCGACCTCCTCACTCCCCTCATCGAGGGCTGGGGCGGGATCGCCGGCGGAGCGCCCGAATGGTGGCGACTGGACCGGAGCGCCGATGCCGAATGACGACGAGCTCCTGGGGCGAGCCAGAGCCGCTCTGCCGTGGAACCAAGAGGGCCGCGAGGAGATCTATTGGCGACACCGATATGCAGGAGCGCTGGACGCCGCAGAGTTGCGGGTGCTTGAACTCGAACGTCATTTGGCCCGAAAGTCCAGCGACCTGGCCAGACTCAAAGCTCGGCGTTGGTGGAAGATTGGTGAGGCGCTCGCCGGGGCCCGCAGCTCGATCTCTGGACTGTTCAGACTGCCGGTGAAGCTCATTCGCACAGCACTGGGCGCCAATCAGCTCCCAGCGACCGTGGACACCACCTCGTTGGAACACCAAATCGAAGCGCTGCGGCGCTCTGAAGGAGCAGATCATCTGGCGATCGTCGCGTTGGCCAACCGGCGCTACGAAGAAGCCGAGCAACTGACCGACTCTGCTTTGGACAAAAACCCTCTCGACTACGGGGCGTTGCACACCAAGGCCAAGCTCCTGGTCGCCACAGGCGAACTGACCTCGGCCCACCGATACGTCGGCCTGCTGATCGACATTCATCCCACATCGGATCTCCGGCAATGGGCAGACGATCTCCGGGGTCTCGTCATCTCCACCGACCCCATGTGGCTACCAGACATCCCTGGCCCACCCGAGCCGCTCGCCTCCCCGAACCAGGGGCGAGTCCTGCATCTACTCAAGGAGTCCTTGCCGTTCTACGAACGCGGCTACACCATGCGGTCACATCACAACCTGCTGGCAGCCCGCCTGGCAGGGTTCCATCCAGTGGTGACAACCGCTCTCGGATTTCCACGATCGCAGGGACACGAAGAGTTCGAACAACTCGATACGATCGACGGGATCCGCCATCATCGCCTGGACCTCGGGGCCGAATACGACTCGGCGGCGGTCCCGCTCGACAATTATCTGCTCGATTGGGCTTGGCAGGCGGCGGCTGTCGTGAGGTCTGAGCGGCCGGCTGCAATCCATGCCGGGTCCGGCCACCACGGGTTCGACACCGCATTGGTGGGCCTGGCTCTCTCCAAGCACTTCCAGATCCCATTCATCTACGAGGTGCGGTCGTCACTAGAGCAGACCTGGACCGGCGACCCGGAGATCGCTGAGCAGGGCGAGTACTACGAACGACGCTTGGCCCAGGAGTACCGCTGCATGGCCGAGGCCGATCTCGTGCTGGCAATCTCCCAGACTCTCGCGGATGACATCGTGGCTCGCGGCATCGACCCCACCAAAGTGCATCTGTTCCCCAACGGGGTCGACCCGTCCAAGTTCGAGCCACGAACCAAACGATCAGATCTGATCGCCAGGTATGGACTAGATGACAGCCCGGTGGTCGGCTACGTCTCGAACCTCGGGACCAGGGAGGGCGTCGACGTTTTGATCAGAGCGATCGCCGACCTGCGGGCCGGAGGCATCGAAACGAAGGGCCTGATTGTCGGAGACGGCCCGAGACGCGACGACCTGGCACGGCTGATCGGCCAACTCGGCGTCGGCGATCTGGTGACTCTCGTCGGCCAGGTCAGCCAGGCAGAGGTGATTGATCACTATGCGCTGATCGACATATTCGTGATACCCAGAACAACAGATCGGGCTGCCCGCCTGATCACCCCACTCAAGCCGTACGAGGCGATGGCAATGGGTGTTCCCATTGTGGTATCCGACCTCCCGGCCCTTGCCGAGATCGTGGCGGGCGGCCGAGGCGAGGTCTTCAAACCGGAGTCGCCCGAAGCCCTTGCGGCCGCGCTGGCCGACCTCATTGCCGACCAGGCCAGGCGGGCCCAACTCGCCGAGCGTGCGTTGGCGTGGGTGACGGCAGAGCGAACCTGGGAGTCGAACGGCTCCCGACTGACGGCTGCCTACGCCACGATCGGTCTTACCTCGTGACAATCGCCCCCCAGATCACCGAAGCGGCCCGCTACGCCGAGGACCTGGCCAGGCCGGGAAGGTTGGTGGTGTCGTTTCCCGTTTCGCCATTCAACTCGTTTCCCAATGACCTTGTGACCGAGGGAGCGACCGACATCGCCCACGTCTCCGTCCCCCCCACCCAACTAGGCGCGGCGGCTGCTACTGCGAGGGCCATCGGGACCCCTACGGTGTTCCACTTGCATTGGACGAGCTGGGTTCTCGGAACCGAACCTGACCGCGACACTGCGCTCGCCCGACTGGACACCGGCTTGGAACTCATTGAGGGCTTGGATGACCTTCCGTTCGTCTGGACCGTTCACAACGCTCTCCCCCACGAATGCGCTCACGTCGATCTCGAAGTGAGACTCAGGGAGCGGATCATCGAGACGGCTTCGGTGATCCACGTGATGAACCCGATGACCGCCGAGGTCGTTTCCCAATGGTACGAGCTGCCTCCCGACAAGGTCATCCAGGTTCCACATCCGCTCAGCCCTCCCGTCGAGGTCGACCGGGCCAGCGCTCGGAGCCGGCTGGGCCTCGATCCGGACCGACGGATCGTTGCCTTCCTAGGCCAGATCCGTCTCTACAAGGGATTGGATCTGTTGCTTGACGCCGTCGACCTGGCCGCCCCGGTGCAAGCAATCGTGGCTGGGGTCCCGGCCATGGACCTGGAGTCCGCATCCCACGCGGAGCGGGCGGTTCTCCATCCGAGGGTGGTGCCGCTCCTCACCCATCTCGATCCAGAAAAATTGGGGATCGTGGCCGCGGCAGCAGACGCGATCATCTTGCCCTATCGCGCGATGCTGAACTCCGGCATCGTGGAGGTGGCCAGGGCGGCCCGAACCCCCATCATCGCCCCCGACCTTCCCCATGTGCGAGCCCTCATCGACCCAGGCACCTTCTACCGGCACGAAGACCCAGCCTCCCTGTCCGCAGCTTTGCAAGGTCCGCTGGGCGACCCGCTCGCATCCCGCTCGTCACATGAACCGCAATTCAGATCATCGGTCAATCACCTATTTGCCTGAGGTCCGCAGCGTGATTGTCGCGGACCAGTCCCTACAATCGCCGCTGCACGAAAGAGACCCCATGACCCAACCCATTTTACAAATCGTCGGTGCACGACCGAATTTCATGAAAGCCGCACCGGTTATCCGAGCCACCGAAGCGATCGGCATCGGCCAAACACTGGTCCATACGGGCCAGCACTACGACAAGATGATGTCCGACGTGTTTTTTGACGAGCTGGGGATACCCGCGCCTGACGTCAATCTTGGGGTAGGGAGCGGCACCCACGCCGCCCAAACGGCTGACCTGATGATCGGCCTCGAAAAAGTCTTCGTGGACCTCCAGCCCTCGCTCGTGGTGGTGTACGGCGACGTGAACTCGACGCTCGCCGCGGCCGTGACAGCGGCCAAGCTGGGCATCCCCATCGCTCACGTCGAGGCAGGTCTGCGTAGTTTCGACCGCACAATGCCCGAAGAAGTGAACCGGGTCGTGACCGACTCGTTGTCGGAGATCCTTTTTGCCACGAGTCCAGAGGCAATCGGCCATCTGGCCAACGAGGGCGTGTCGCCGAATCGGGTTCACTTGGTCGGCAACCCGATGATCGACACGTTGTTGGCAGCCAGGGATGCGCTCGACCCGCAGCCGATCGTGAAGGCACTCGGATTAGGTGAGCAGTTCGCACTTTCGACGCTGCACCGACCAGCCAACGTCGATGATCC
>CALCCX010000112.1 GCA_937900165.1 uncultured Acidimicrobiia bacterium
TCCCCCAATTGTACGGCTGACGCCGCACGGGGGAGGAGATGTTGTGGCCCGCGTCGTCGCAGCTTTGAAGTTGTGCGCTCCCTGCCGCGTCGCAATTGTCTGTAGCTGTAGCTGTAGCTGTAGCTGTAGCTGCGGCTGTAGCCGTGTCTGTGGTCAGCGGACGAGGGTTCCGTAGCAGAGGACTTCGGGGGCGGCCGACCTCGCCGCGATCTGTGACGTCTCGTAGCGCACGTTGACGACTGCCCTCGCTCCACGGTCATAGGCATCCTCGACCATGCGGAGCTGGGCTTCCCGTCTGGCCCTCGATAGCACCTTTTGATATGCCTTCATTTCGCCCCCAAAGAGATTGCGCCACCTCGCGAAGAATTGCTTGAGGTAGTCGGTACCGATCACCGCATTGCCGATCACCAATTCACCATGCACCGGATCGAGGCCGAGCGGTGGGGCCGCCGTGTCCAATACCAAGACGGCGGTCACCCTCTTCTCACGTTCGGCAAGATTCTCAAGGTGTTGGCGTTCCCGCATCCGACCTATCCCACCGAGACCGACCAGCATGACAAGCGTGATCAACAGGCCGACAATCGGGCTGACCATCAGGCTGACTCAACCACCACTGCGGTCCCGTATGAGTACAGCTCAGCGGCGCCTCCGGCGATCGCAGATGTCGAAAAGCGCACGTTGACGATGGCATTCGCCCCCATCGAGGTTGCCTGGGCGATCATTCGATCCATCGCCTCCTGACGCGCCTCGGACAAGAGTTCGGTGTATCCGGTCAGCTCCCCGCCGACCAGGTTCTTCAGCCCGGCGCCAATGTCGCGCCCGATGTGCTTGGCGCGAATGGTGTTGCCGCTGACCAGGCCCTTCATTTCGGTAATAGTCTGGCCAGGAATGGTTTCGGTGTTGACGATCAGCATGCGGCTCCCAGATTCTCGATGTGCAGCGGACCCATCCTAGGGAACCACTGGTCAACGATCGAAAAGATCAAGTGGGGTGAACTCCGCAGCCGCGGTTCCCCTGACCTGGCGAGTCCCAACGCCAAGAATGTCGACTTCGATCGCCACCTCCACCACGACGACTCGCTCGGCATACGACGAGTCTGCCCGGCAATCGCAGCTGGTCAGGCGGGCCCCGTTGACCGAGGCCGCCCGGTCGGCCTCTGCCCAGGGCGAGCCCGAACCACCAAACGACCGGAAGGTCGCAGGTGCGGCCGCCAGTGCGGCTGCGTCCGCGGCGAGATCGGCGCGGGTCCTAGCTGCAACAACCTGGCCCGTCGCGGCGATGAGCAGAGCGACGACCAACGCCCCGACCCCGACGACGAGGCCAAGAACCGAGACCGAACCACGGTCGCCGTTCACCTCTCAACACGCATGCCGGCGCCGGCCTCGAGCTCGAAGCTCAGGTCGCCGATCAACGGAAGCTCGATCCGATGCAGCAACGTCAGATCGACTCTCGCTATCTCCCCGACCACGGCCGGGCGAGTAACCGTGATTCGAGTGCGGTCGGCCAGCGGGCCCAACGCCTGGCCGGCGGCCGCGAAGGCAAGGGAAACATCTGGCGTGGTCGCGGCCACTCTCGCCCCCTCTCTGGCGGCGGACCAAAGTTGGATCTGCTCGCGGGCAATCGACCCCACCTCAGCCAGACCGAGGAGCAGCACGAGCACCAGCGGCACGATCAGCGCGAATTCCACCGCTGCTGATCCGGTCGTGCCGGTTAGACGCCGCCGATCAGTTTCTCGACGACGGTCGTGAAGAAGCTCGGGATGAGACTCGTGCCGCCGATCCAGGTGATCAACGCGGTCGCCATTGCAGCCGCAGCCAGAATCACGAGAACATACTCGACGGTTCCTTGTCCCTCTTCGTATCGGATCCATTTCATTTCACGTCCTTCTTTCGGTGTGCGGACCTACCGCAGACGGCGGGAAGCGAAAACAAGATCAGGTGACAAATGGCGCCAGCAATCGTCTCGCCGTGATCAGCACGGCTGGACCAGCGACGACTAGCACGAAGCCAGGCAGCATCAGCAAGGTCAGCGGGATGACCATACGAACCGGCAGACGCCTCGCCCGTTCGGTCAGCTCTCCTCGCCGCCGATCAACCGCTTGGTGGACGAACGCAGACAAACTCCGGTCGAGCGGCACGCCTCCAAGGTGGGATCTGGCCAACATCCTGAAGAGGCGGACGCCGGCCCCTTCGGTAGCCGCCAGGGACGCTGCCAAACCATCCACTCGGCCGCCTCGCAACACCTCGTCGACCTCTTCGCCGAGGGAGGTGACGAGCTGTTGTCTGGCTCGGCGGAGGGATTCGTCGAGCGACCATCCCGCCCCGACTCCAACCAGAAGAAATCTTGCGAGGTCTACCACCTCGGTCTCAGCAGCCCGGCGACCCGCCAGCCGTTCGGAACGGCTCCTCAAGGCAAGGGCGCCCTGCCACCCACCAAACCCAAGGATTGCCACGGGTAACCCGACCAGGCCTGCCGCAAGGGTGACTGCGACCGCCGCTCTTCTCGACCGGACCGGGATGGTGCGGCCCGCGACCATCACCAGCACGAGGAGAGCGAAGAGGCTCACTGCCTCACACTCCGCGCAAGACCGGCCATGGCGGTGGCACCCGCCAGCAGGAGCCCAGACCCGAGAGCGACCATGATCCACCCCGCCGTGCCAAGACCTGCGAGAGTTGCAAGGCGCCCGCTGGCCACCATTACTCCCATCCCGACCAGGGGGATC
The DNA here is from genome assembly GCA_937900165.1 of uncultured Acidimicrobiia bacterium. Lineage (GTDB taxonomy): Bacteria > Actinomycetota > Acidimicrobiia > Spongiisociales > Spongiisociaceae > SZUA-232. Next base: position 2,723 of record CALCCX010000112.1, read on the forward strand.
GAAAAGATCAGCCAGGCCGAAGCTCGAGCTGCAGCCGAGGCCGCGCCCACCTCCCGTTTGAGCTCGGCTTCGTCGAAAACCAACTGGACGATGGCATCAAGGGCGGTGGCCAGCCGACCACCGCTGAGTGAACCGGCACTCAACGCCATTCCAACCGCGGTCCCACTGATCGGCAGCCGAGGTCGGAGCCGAGTGACGACATCATCGATCGACCGGCCGGCAGATGCCAAGCGCACCGCGCCCTCCAAGCCGAGCGAGGAGGCGGAGCCGACCTCAACGATGGCCAGCCGAATAGAATTGCCAGCTCGTAACTGCGCGGCCAGACCTGACAAGAAGGCAACCTCATCTCCCGCCACCGGCCGACCTCGACGCAACGCGAGACTCACGGCGACGATCGCTGCCATGGCCACCAGCCGAACATCGACGACGGCCACCGCTGGGCCAATGAGAGTGGGCCATCGCCGCGGCCAGATAATCCCCCAAGAGATCAGAAGCGCAACCGTCAAAGCCGAACCTCCCGACAACCATCTGGGGTCACCATCGCCAGGTGGGTGATACGCCTGCGACCATCACGGCGCTCGATGTGCACGACAAGGTCGATGGCGGAGACAAGCTGGCGGCGGACCGCCTCGGCCGAGACCCGCCGCTCACCTGACAGAGCCAGCGTCTCGAGTCGCCACAACGCGTCTTCAGGCCCATTGGCGTGCACGGTCGACATTGAGCCGTCGTGACCGGTGTTCATCGCAGTAATCATGTCGAGGGCTTCGGGGCCTCGCACCTCGCCGACCACCAGCCGGTCAGGTCGAAGTCGCAATGCCGCCCTGATCAGGTCCTGGGTCGAGATCGCTCCTGCCCCCTCCGCGTTGGCGGGTCGAGTTTCGAGCCTGACCACATGGCCGCTGAGTTGCAATTCTGCGGCATCTTCCACCGTCACGATCCGCTCGTTCGACGGGATCGCAGACGACATGGCGTTGAGCAGCGTCGTCTTGCCAGCCCCTGTACCCCCTGACACCACCACGTTCTCGCGTTCGATGACCGCCTCTCGGAGGCGCTCGGATTGTCGGTTGCTTGCGGTTCCGGTCTCCACCAAGCCTTCGAGATCTTTCACGGCCCCGGTGAACCGGCGAATCGCCACTATCGGGCCGTCGATGGACACAGGGGGGATGGCGGCATGCAATCGGGACCCGTCGGGAAGTCGAGCATCCACCACCGGCGAACCCCGATCAAGTCGCAACCCGAGCGGTGAGATGGATCGCTCGACCGCGGCGACGATCGCGAGATCGTTTTCGAAGCAGATGTCGCTGCGTTCGAGCACTCCCCCACGCTCGACCCAGATGTCGTCTGGGCCATTGACCAACACATCTGCGACGCTCGGGTCCCGCAACAGCGGCTCGATCGGACCGAGCCCGTGCAGCGTGTCTGCGACCGCCACCCGGACCTCAGGACCTGCCAACGGCGCCTCAACCGGCAAGACTGAGTCCAGCGCTCTGGCGGTGTCGGCCGGATCGAGCGAGTCTGCCTCATCGAGGACCTGGCGGGCGAGCCGCTCGATCAGCGCCACGGGTGGCTCCAAACCTTCTTCCAAGCCGACACCAGGCGTCGAGGGGCGCTGCCTCC
>CALCCX010000113.1 GCA_937900165.1 uncultured Acidimicrobiia bacterium
CCCCTGCCGCCAAGCTAGAGCGCCAACTGGGGGCCGGCTGGATCGCGCGCCACCAGCCGCCGGCCACCAACGTCGAGGTCATTGAGATCCCCCCATCTCGGCGGCGCAAGAAACGACATGCGATCGACCCTCGCTTGGCCGCTCGGCTGAATCGGGGCGACAACCCGCTCATTCTGCCGATGCGGGTGGTATGGCTGGCTTCAGAGCACCAGGGACGCCGGAGCCTCAGAGCGCGGGATTTCCTCTCGCTGCGGGACCCCCGCGATCCGGATGTGATCACCCAGCACGTAACGCTGCGCACCAACCCGGATCAGGCAAGATTGGTAGTCGGAGCCGCGGCGACCGCGGCCGAGCTCCGCTCCCAATGGCAGGAATCAGTCGAAGTAATGCCCATCGACGAGTTCGTCTCCAGGCTGGCGTGGTTGGCCCTGGAGCGATCCGAAAGACACCTGAGAGGAACCCGATACAAGATTCCCAAGTTCGTCCATGAGGAAATCCTGAGGAGAGGCGAGTTCAAAGACGGGCTGGCGGAAATCGCCCCGCAACTCGGCAGGCCGGTAGACCAGATGCTGCGAAAATCCGGCCGCTACCTCAAGGAGATCGCGGCCAGCCACTCGCCGTTCGTAATCGATCTGGTCGCGTCCGGTATCAGGTTCATCTACCGCCAGGGATACCGGTCGATCAACTACGACGCCACCCAGTTCCAGGAGCTGTACCACCTCGGCAACCAGCACCCGCTGGTATTCCTACCATCGCACAAGTCGAACCTCGACCACCTGGTCCTTCAATACTCATTATGGGAGAACGATCTGCCTCCCAATCACACCGCCGGCGGGATCAACATGAACTTCTTCCCGGTCGGGCCCCTGATCCGCAGGACCGGAGTCTTTTTCATCCGGCGCAGCTTCAAGGACAACCCGACCTACAAGTTCGTGCTCCGCTCCTACATCGAATACCTCATCGAAAAACGCTTCCCTTTGGAGTGGTACCTCGAGGGCGGACGAAGTCGGACAGGAAAAATGTTGCCGCCCCGCTACGGCATGTTGGCCTACGTAGCTGACGCGATTCGCAACGGAAAGAGCGACGACGTCTACCTGATCCCAACTGCCATTACCTATGACCACATCCAGGAAGTCGGCTCTTACGCGGCAGAGCAGCGGGGAGAGGGAAAAGAGAAGGAATCGGCCACCTGGCTGGTCAAGACGATCCGATCCATGCGAAACCGATACGGCAATATTCACCTGCGGTTTGGCGAACCAGTGTCGATGGCCAAGGAACTCGATCAAGGACTCAGCGGCGAGGAGCGTCAGGTCGACATCGCCAAGATCGCATTTGAGGTGATGGTGCGGATCAACCGGGTGACCCCGATCACGCCCACCTCGTTGGCGACAGTTGCCTTGCTGGCTGCGGGCGACCATGCGCTGACTCGCCAGGAACTGGTTGCGCATCTGCACGAATTGGTTGACAGGGTCGCCGAGCGGGATTTGCCCTCGACCGAACCGCTGGCGGTTCTCAAGACCGATCATGGCATCGACGACGTCATGGGCGCCCTCGCCGAGCATGGAATCGTCACCATCCACTCCACCGGACCCGAGCAGGTGTTTCAAATTGTTGCCGATCAGCATCTTGCCGCCGCGTTCTATCGGAACACGATCCTCCACTTCTTCCTGAACTCGGCAATAGCCGAGGTTGCACTGGCCGCCGCCGCCGAAAGTGGTGGCGATGTCGAGACTTTCTGGTCGGAGGTCTGGGCGTTGCGCGACCTGCTCAAGTTCGAGTTCTTCTTTCCCGAGCGCGCCGAATTCCACGAAGAGATCCATCAAGAACTGGCTCTCTTTGACTCTGATTGGGGGGACACCATAGAAGAAGGCGCCGGCTCCATCAACCGTTTGCTGCGCTCGATCACCCCCTTGAGTGCACCTTGGGCGCTGAGGAGTTTCATCGAGGCCTACCTGGTGGTCGCAGAAGAGTTGGAGGAGCGGCCCGCGAACGAAACCTGGGACGAGAAGGCATGCATCGAATGCGCACTCGGCCGAGGCGAGCAGTACAGGAGGCAGCGTCGGCTGAGGGCCAGCGAGTCGGTCTCCAAGGCTCTGTTTGCGAACGCGCTGAAGCTCGCCGCCAACCGCGATCTGCTCGAGAGTCAATCCGCCGATCTGGTCGAGCGCCGCAGGGCCTTCGCCGCCGAACTTCGAATGGCGGTGCGAAGGATTGGCGACCTGGAGACCATTGATCTAGAGCGACGAAACCAAGATTGAAAGTGCTTGACCCCTCCGGCGCCACCCTCAGCGACGCACAGAGACGAGAGGTCCACTACTGGATGCGACTGACCAGGACCCTCGACGACCAGATCATCTCATTGTGGAAACAGGGAAGAGGCCTTGGCGGGACGTTCAGCCAGCGCGGGCACGAGGCGATCAGCGTCGGCGCCGGCTTCGCGCTCGATCCTGACGACGTCGTCGCGCCAATGCACCGCGATATGGGCTGCTACCTGGTCAGGGGCATGACCCCCGCTCGCCTGCTCGCCTCGCAGCTCGGCAGGGCGACCGGCGTCAACGGTGGTCGAGACGCCAACCTGCACGGCTGCGGTGACCTCAATCTCAACATCATTGGCTTTGTGAGCCATCTCCCCCAATCCATGCCGGTAGCGCTTGGCTCGGCGATGGCCTTCCAGTACCGCGAAGAGCCACGGGTGGCGATGACGTTCGTCGGTGACGGCTCATCCAACACCGGACTGTTTCACGAGACGCTCAACCTGGCGGCAGTGCACAACGCTCCCCTGGTGGTCATTGTCGAGAACAACCAGTACGCATATTCGACACCGTTGCACCAGCAAATGGCCATCGAGGACATCTCGGCGCGTGGGGCGGCCCAAGGCGTGCCGTCGCAGATCATCGACGGAAACGACGTCGAGGCTGTCTACGAGGCAGCCAGGGGCGCCGTAGAAAGGGCTCGCTCGGGGGGAGGACCTTCCCTGATCGAGGCCAAGACGATGCGCATGCACGGCCACGCCATCCACGATGGTGCTGAATACGTGCCAGACGAGTTGCTCGCCACCTGGCGCAAACTCGACCCGCTCGAACGATTCGAAAAGACACTGCGAAGGTCGGGAGTATGCGACGACCGGGCTTTGGAGGCCGTTACCGCCAGGTGCAGGGCAGAAGTCGCGGCCGGAGTTCGTTTCGCCGAGGAGAGCGATTGGCCGGATCCCCGAACGGTCGCCCAAGGCGTGTACGCGCCGTGACAGACGGCAATTTCGGCTTTGCCGACCACGCGGCTTCGATCGGCGAGCAGAAGACGTACATCGAGGCAATCTCTGACGGCCTGGCAACCGAAATGGACAACGACCCCAACGTGTTGGTGCTCGGCGAGGACGTCGGCGGGAGCTTCGGCGGCGCGTTCAACGTCACCAAAGGTCTCGCCGACAGATTTGGCGACCGCAGAGTTCTCAACATGCCGATGACCGAACTCGCCTTCATCGGCGCGGCCAATGGGATGGCCCTGATGGGACTGCGGCCGGTCATCGAGGTTCAATTCGCAGACTTCATCAGCACCGGGTTCGATTCCATCGTCCAGTTCGCGGCTACCACCCACTACCGATGGGGCGGTTCGGTGCCTTGGGTGATTCGGGCTCCATCCGACGGTGGCATCCGTTCAGGACCCTTTCACAGCCAGAATCCAGAGGCGTGGTTCGTGCATACGCCCGGCCTCAAGGTCGTTGCCCCTTCGACCCCCGCGGACGCCAAGGGCCTCCTGATCTCGGCTATCCGAGACAACAACCCCGTGATCTACTTTGAATCCAAGCCGCTGTACCGCTCGTTGAAGGGTCCGGTCCCGCGTGGCGAACACACGGTCCCGCTCGGCGTCGCGGCGGTCGTCAGGCAAGGCGGGGATGCGACGGTGATCTCATACGGAGCGATGGTCCACCAGGCATTGACCGCCGCCGAGACCCTGGCCGCGGACGGAATCGACATCGAGGTCGTGGATCTGCGGAGCCTCAAGCCCTTGGACGAAGAGACTGTGCTGGGCTCGGTGACCAAAACGGGCCGGGCCCTGGTAGTTCATGCGGCCAACCGGCTGGCCGGAATCGGGGCCGAGATCGCAGCCGCAATCGCCGAAGACGCGTTCGAGTCACTGGACGCTCCCGTCATGCGGATCGGGGGGCTGGACACGCCGGTCCCATTCAGCCCGCCCCTCGAGGACGCCTACCGCCCTGACCATCTCAAGATCCTTACAGCACTCAGACAACTTGTCTCATATTGAGCATCTGAAAAACTACGGCTCGCTTAGCCCAGATCCACCGCACGGATCGGCTCCTCGCCCGCCTCGCCTGTCATAGCACCGGTTCTCATGCTTGGCCGGAATCACACAAAGTGAGAACCGAGACAACCCTGAGCCTCACTAGCGGCAGGGTCCGCCGGGCGACTCGCTTCCCTAAGTCGGTGGATCCAGGCTTAGACGGTAACGTGCCGCTAATGGATTCATTCACAGTCGACGTCGACGGGCCGGTTCACGCGATCGACTATGGCGGACAGGGCGATCCGCTACTGCTGGTCCACGGCCTCGGCGGCTCCGTCGCCAATTGGATCGAACTCGGTCCCCGGCTCACATCGCTCGGCCGGGTCGTCGCCGTTGATTTGCCAGGGTTCGGGCGAACTCCACCAGCCGGGCGATCGGCCCACATCGACGCACAGCAGGCATTCCTGGCCAGATTCATCGGTTCGGTTCTCGGCGGACCAGTAACGCTGGTTGGCAACTCGATGGGTGGACTCATCGCCATGCTCCAGGCGGCGAGGCGGCCTGAGCTGGTCAGGCGACTGGTGCTATTGGACCCAGCGGCCCCGGCTCCAATGGAGTGGCGATCGATTGACCGCAACATGTTCGTGATGGCGTTCGGCTCTTTTGCACCGCCGTTCGGAAAGGCCGTCCTCAATGCCGTCGACCGCTCCATGACGCCCGCTCAGCGTGTGGCAGAAAGCTTTGCTCTCGTGACCGCCGACCCGGGCGGAATTGGTAAGGAAACGACCGCGGCGCATGTAACGGTTGCCGCTGAACGACGCACCCAGCCATGGGCCAACACCTCGTTCCTCACCGCATATCGCTCGATCCTCGTGCGGTTGCTCCCGCACCGGTATCGAGAGGTCGTGGATTCGATCAGCGCGCCGACTCTGCTGGTCCACGGTACGGCCGACCGAGTCGTGCCCTATGTCGCTTCAGCCCGGCTGGCCGGCCGCAAACCCGATTGGGATTTCCAAACACTTGAAGGCGCCGGACACGTACCGATGTTGGAACGCCCAGACGAGGTCTGCAAAATGGTCGCAGAGTTTTTCGAAAACGCGACAGTCGTTGAACGCCAGGCGACGTGAGGGTTCAAGGCACTCGCTGATTTGCTGCCCATTCCACGAACCGGTCCACCGGCCATGTGTTGGCCACTCGATCTGCCGTGACCCAACCCCTCTGCGCAGGGGTGACTCCGAAGCGTGATTGCCAAAGCTCGCCAGTGCGATGGCTGTCGGTGGAGACGACAAACAGCACCTCAGGGTTGCTCATCGCTTTTCGCAAGAACTCGCTTGGAGCGTCCAGGCGATCGAGGTGGGAGTTGATCTCGATGGCGGTTCCGGTGAGCGCCGCCGCCTCGATCACAGCATCGTCGATGAGCTCGATCCCAGGGCGTTTGCCGATCCGACGGCCAAACAGGTGGCCGATCACGTTGACCGCTGGATTCTGCATGGCGGTGATCACCCTGGTGGTCTGGCTTTCCACGTCCAGATCAAAAAGACTGTGCACACTGGCGACTCCCCAATCGAACGTGCTGAGGAAGTCAGAGTTGTAGTCGACTCCCCCGTCCCGTCCTATGTTGAGTTCTGCGCCGTGCAGAATTGTCAGGGTCGGATAGTCGGCCGCGATTGATTCGATGACGCCCCGTTGTTCAAGCATCTCGTCCTGGCCCACCCCGTTCATGGCCAGGTCCTCTGCATGGTCGGTTATGGCGAGATACTCGAGACCGCGCTGGACGGCAGCATCGAGCATTCTGGTGAGCGAGTGATCTCCGTCCCCCGACATCGACGTGTGCACATGCAGATCCCCACGAAGGTCTTCCCAACGCACGAACTCCGGGAGGCTTCGATCGAGACCCGACTCGATTTCGCCTGTGTCTTCCCTCACCGCAGGTGGTATCCATGGAAGGCCAAGAGCCTCGTAGATCTCCTCCTCCGTTTCGGAGGCAACCACCCGGCCGCCTTCTGACTCTTCCAGCGCATATTCATTGAGTAGCCGGCCTTGCTGGATGGCAAGTTGACGCAGCCTTATGTTGTGCGCCTTCGAGCCCGTAAAATAGAGGATCGCCGCCCCCCACTGGGCGGGCTCGACCACCCGGAGATCGACCTGGAGACCTCCTTGTGTGATAACCGAGGTCTTGGTTGATCCTGAGCCGATGACTTCAGTGACGAAGGCGAGTGTCGAAAAACGCTTCGTGACGGGGGCCGGGTCGGTCGTGGCTACCAGGATGTCGATATCGGCCACGGTGTCGCGGAACCTGCGAAGACTGCCGCAGTATTGGATCTGTTCGACTTCGACCATCGGGGTCAGCTCGTCGATGATGCGGCTTGCCATGGCCATCGCGTCGAGAATCGGCGTCCTTCGGTCTTTGCCGGAGGTGCCGAGCCGATCGAGGGCCCTGGCGAGTTTCTCCTCAGTTTTCGCTCCGAGACCTGGCAACTCTCTCAACTGCTCGCCCTCGATGGCGGCCCTCAGCCCCCCAACGTCTTCGATGCCGAGGCGCTCCCTGATCATGAGCGCGGTTTTTGGTCCGAGTCCTGGAACCCTGACCAGATCCAAGAACGTCGCTGGAAACTCAGCCCGAAGTTTGACCAATCTGTCCATGGTGCCGGTCTCGACGATTTCTGCGATTTTCGAGGCGGACGACTTGCCAATCCCTTTGAGTTTGATGAGCTCGGTCACCGACATTTCGGCCGCAGGTGGCTCGAGAGTGTCCAGCGTCCTGGCGGCAGTCTCGTACGCTCTGGCCTTGAAGGACTGAGCATTGCCATCGGCAACTTTGAGTAGCGAAGCCAGTTCGTCGAACAAGGCTGCAAGTTCACGGTTGGACACCATGACTCCACGATAGAGCGGCTGGCGCCTCAAATCTCTGGTGGGTCAAACCATCGTTTCAGCCTGTAACCTGAAGCGCCATTCAGCACATCAAAGCCTCCACCCACTGCAGGGACCTGACTCATGTCGATAGCCAGCGCCGGATACTCGATCACGATGCGTCTGCATCTCAGACCGGACGATCCCAGAGGTGTGGGGCTGGCCACCACGGCAGTCGGCGAGGCGGGCGGAGTCGTAGCCGCGATGGACTTCGTCGATTCGGAGACCGACCGGCTGGTAATCGACTTGACCGCCAACGCCCGCGACGTCGACCACGCCTCCGAAATCGCAGATGCGGTTGGCGCCGTGGACGGAGTCGTCGTTCACAAAGTGAGCGACCGTACATTCTTGATGCACCTTGGTGGCAAGTTGGAGGTCCGGTCGCGAGTGCAACTGCGCACCCGCGACCAGCTATCGATGGCCTATACGCCAGGCGTGGCAAGGGTATGTGAAGCGATCGCAGAACGGCCAGAAGACGCCCACAATCTGACCATCAAGGGCAACACCGTCGCAATCGTCACCGATGGCAGCGCCGTGCTCGGACTTGGCAACATCGGACCGGCCGCCGCCATGCCTGTGATGGAAGGCAAAGCTGCGTTGTTCAAACGATTCGCCAATGTTGACGCGTGGCCGCTTTGTTTGGACACCCAGGACACCGAGGAGATCATTCGCACCTGCGAGCTGATTGCTCCCGGATTCGGCGGGATCAATTTGGAAGATATTGCAGCCCCGCGATGTTTTGAGATCGAAGCCAGACTGCGCGAATCCCTGGACATCCCGGTGTTCCATGACGACCAGCACGGGACCGCTATCGTCGTCGTTGCCGCTCTGACCAATGCCCTACGGGTGGTCGGCAAGTCATTTGCCGACATAACGGTGGCCATGTCTGGGGCTGGAGCGGCGGGCGTCGCTGTTGCCAAAATGCTGAAAGATGAAAACGTCGGCGATATCGTGGCCCTCGACTCGAAGGGCATCATCCACCAAGGCCGAGAGCTGAACGCCGAATCGAAACAGTGGCTGGCGGCGAACACAAACCGCGAGGGCCGCTCGGGCGATGTGCTCCATGCGCTGAAAGGCGCAGACGTATTCATAGGAGTTTCTGCTCCGAATCTGTTCGAGCCCAAAGACATCAAACTCATGGCAGACAGCCCCATCGTCTTCGCTCTCGCCAATCCTGACCCTGAGGTCGAGCCGACTGGGGCGCTTGACTATGCGGCAGTGGTCGCGACTGGGCGGTCCGACTTCCCGAATCAGATCAACAACGTGCTTGCGTTTCCTGGTGTCTTCAGAGGCGCGCTGGATGCGAGGGCTCCCGAGATCTCAGAAACGATGAAAACCGCAGCAGCTCGAGCCCTCGCCTCGGTGGTCACAGACGAACAGGTCAACCGGGCCTACATCATCCCTTCGGTATTCAACGCGGTTGTAGCCGATGAGGTCGCCAAGGCAGTGAGAGCGGCCGCCGGCTGATCCAAGCACCGCCCGGCTCTGAGAATCTCAGCTGTCGAGATTCGGCTCGTCGTAGTAGTCGAGCTTGTCGAGCGGCAAGGTCAAAGCAGTGAGAAAGTTCATCACGTGAGCGGTTATTCGCTTCAAGAAGCGGTAGTAGAGCGCCCTCGATACCGCCACATCTGGCGAGTCCTCAGACCGGTAGGCAGCCTTGACATGGCGGTCGTAGTCGTCGAGAAATCCGCCCGCCTTCGCCACCAGTGCCTCGGCACCTGGCGTATCCCGGGCCCGAAACGTTGCGGCAGCATCCGAAATGAGCTGGCCGACCCGGTCCCGATACTTGGCAAGCTCGTCACGGTCCTCAGCCGTCTCAAAATTCACCCCGTATCTGGCGAGGTCGTAGAGGTTCTTTGAATAGTCACCGATTCTCTCAACGTCCTTGATCACGCTCATATAGGACAAAATCTGGGCCACATCTGTCGCGGGGGCCACCGAAGCATGGACGAGCAGCGAACGCCGAACGTCACGCTGAGCGACATTGATCTCGTTGTCTGCCCCCTTGACCGCTGCCTTGGTCTTCTTGGACTTGCCGCCGCCAAAGACAGCCTCCATCGCCGTGTCATAGACGGTTCGTCCATCGACCAACATCTGGTGGATGCGATCCTCCACCTCGTCCATTGCCGTGTCGCCGCCACGGAAGAAACTGAAGACCATTTTCTGGTTCCCCCTTCTCAGAGAACGATGATCCCGATAGCCGGGATTGCCACAAAAATTCCGAACACGTAGCCCAGCGCCAGGGTTCGATGCCGGGTTGCCAATTCAGCCAACGCCTCGGCCATTCGTACAGGAAGGTAGCGGGTCGCCGGCCAGGAGTAGATCAACAGGATTCCAGCAACGTTGAAAAGAGTGTGAACGAAGGCGATGGTCAGACCGTCCACGGCTCCTGCCCCCAAGGCAGCCAGCAGCGCAGTGATCGTCGTGCCCATGTTCGCTCCAAGGGTTATGGGGTAGGCGTTTCGTACCAACAGCACGCCTGAGGCCACGAGAGGAATCAAGATCGAAGTGGTAATCGAGGACGACTGCACAGCGACCGTCACCAGGACGCCGACCGCCATTCCGGTGAGTCCACTCTTGGCAAGGGCAGCGTTCATCGTGCGCTCGATGCGATCAGCGACCAACACCCTCATGTTCTTCGTAATGAGAGTCAAGGTCGCGAGAATCAGCAGAATGCCAAGCACCACCAAGGAGACCGCCAAGGCGTCGGTGGATGAGAACAGGCCTTCGATCGAATCCCGGACACGGGTGGCCAACCAGCCCACCGCCGATTTGATCGGGCTGTTGAACGATCCGCCCAGTTCCGAGCGGCCGGCGACGAGGCCGGCGATGCTTGCAGCCGTTCTGGCCAGCACGCCGGTGACGATTTCCACCGGCAACAGCACCGAAACGGCCATCACGTTGAAGAAATCGTGCATGGTGGCGGCCGCGAACGCCCGCTTGAAGTCCTCCCGGTTGCGCAGATTGGCAAGCGAAACGAGGGTATTGGTGACCGTCGTACCGATGTTGGCCCCCATGATCATGGGAACGGCTGAGTCCACCGGGACCACCCCGCTGGCCACCAACCCCACGATCGTCGCAGTCGTAACCGAAGAGGACTGCACCAACACTGTCGCCAAGGAGCCTACGAACAACCCCACTATTGGGTTGGAGACGTTCCCGAACAGGGTGTCGGTGAAGTCGCTCCCGAGTCCCTTTATGCCCGACTCCAGGAGCTTGACCCCGCCAAGAAAGAGGTAGAGAAGCCCGATTACGGCGACGGCTCGGATCGGCGCTGGAAGGGTTGGTTGGGCGCTCGATTTCGACCGGTCGTTCATCTGAATCCGGGCGAAAGAGTATCAGTCGACGCCCTCCAGGCCCATTCCTGAGGCGGTGCCCGAATCTAGCTGAAGGTCTACTTTTTCGCTGCGGCGTAGTAGGGGTCGGAACCGGCGGCGTGATTGGTTGCATCAACGACCTCGGTGATCTCGGGAATGGCATCACGCAAGATCTTCTCTATCCCCTGGCGAAGAGTGACCGACGCCATGCCGCAGCCCTGGCAGCCGCCGAGCAGCTCGAGGTAGACCGTTCCGTCATCCACCGAGACGAGCTTCGCTCCCCCTCCATGACTGGCGATGGCGGGGTTGACCTGAGATACGAGCACCTGCTCAACCTGCTCCGCGATTGGGCCGGTCAGCTCTCCGGGCGGGGTAGTCCCTGCCCCGACCACAGGCGAAGGCGAATTGGGGTTGTTCATCGCGAGCCCAGGAGCGTCAGGGTTGGTGGACATGGCCAGCATTGAGTCACGGAGGTTTTCGATGTCCTTGGTCGGCATGATCACCGCCAGCTCACCGTGGCGCTCGAGCACATCCGAGTCTTCCTTGTCGGCGACCGGCATGAAACTCAGGTCGTACGCGAATTGCGGACCGTTCAAACCGGTGATCGAAACGAACAGCGCAAATTCGTCTTCGCCAGGTTCGGCATCTCGCATCTCAACGATTGCGGCAAGGGCCTCTTCTGAAATTGTGATGGTGGTGCCGGATTCGCTCATCCCCCAATGCTACCGCGGTCTCAGGCACGCGGAAGCGCGCGTCCGCTCGGGAGCCATCGGCCATCGACCATGATGATGTTGTGCAACCGCCCTCTGTTCTGTTCATCCTCCCGTCCTCCTCTTATCGGATAGCGGACTTTGTTGAAGCGGCCGACACGCTCGGCGTTGAGATGTTGGTGGCTACCGAGGGTCATCAGACGTTGGCAGCCACCATGGGGGATCGTTTGGTACCCATCGATTTGTGTGACGACCAGACGGCAGCCGATCGAATCGTTGCTGCGGCCAAACTCCGCAGAATCGACGCGATTGTTCCGGTGGACGATCAGGGGGTGGTCGCGGCCGCGATCGCCTCGTCCAAGCTGGGACTGACCCACAATCCCGCGGCCGCGGTCGCGGCCACCCGCAACAAGTCCACGCTCCGGCATAAGGTGGGAGCGGCGGTTCGTCAACCAGCTTTCAACGTTGCAGGGCCCAGAGCGGACTTCTCCGAATTGGGCAGGACGCTCGGATACCCACTTGTTGCAAAGCCGCTATCGATGTCAGCCTCCGTCGGAGTGATCAGAGCCAATGACGAGGAGGCCCTTGGTCGAGCGGTGGACACGATCAGAAACATCGTCACCGCTGGAGGAGCGGATCCCAACGAACCGATCCTCATCGAGCAATACGTGCCTGGCTCCGAAGTCTCGATTGACGGACTGATCCATGAGGGCGAGTGGACAACGTTGGCGATATTTGACAAGCCGGATCCCATGGAGGGCCCTCATTTCGAGGAGACACTCTTCGTCACACCGTCCCGCCACCCTCCCGAAGTAGTTTCAGAAATTGAGGCCGTGGCTGCCGCCGCGGTAGCTGCCGTTGGTCTGCGCACCGGCGCGGTGCACGCAGAGATGCGGATCAAAGGGTCAGACGTCGTTCTGCTCGAGTTGGCCGCCAGAACGATTGGAGGTCTGTGCGGTCGCGCCCTGCGCTTCGGGCTTACGTCCACTCCGATTGAGCAACTGATCATTCGAAATGCGCTCGGCGAGGACATCCGGAATATCCGGCGAGAGTCGAGCGCATCTGGAGTTGCGATGCTTCCAGTCCCGAGGCAAGGAACGCTTCTGGAGATCGGCGGCGTTGAAGCCGCCAGGTCGGTTGCAAACATCACCGCGGTCGACATCACCGCCAGGCCAGGAGATGCAGTCAGGCCGCTTCCGTACGACGGAACGTACCTGGGATTCGTCTTCGCGAAGGCTGCCGGACCCGACGAGGTCGAAGCGGCACTTCGCACTGCGACCCAAACGCTTTCGATTGACATCGAATGACGACTCGGCTCCGGCCATCAGAGACAACAACATGAGCTCCAGAACATCAGGTGTCCTGCTCCACCCCACGTCCCTGCCAGGTCCATACGGAATCGGCGATCTCGGAGTGGGCGCCGAGCGCTGGTTGGATTGGCTCGTTGCATCCGGATGCAGCTCTTGGCAGATATTGCCACTCGGTCCCACTGGATACGCTGATTCGCCGTACCAGAGCCTTTCGTCGTTCTCGGGCAATCCCCTATTGATCGCGCCGGACGTTTTGATCCAAGATCGGCTCGTGACGACTGCCCAGGTCGCGTCCATCTGTGCCAACAACGCTCCCAGCCAGGTCAAGGTCGACTTCGGACGAGTCAAGGCGGCCAAATCTGCCCTGATCGACAGCGCCTGGACCGGTTTTGGCGCAGACCATCACCTGCGGCCAGATTTCGACGAATTCGTGGAATCCAACTTGGACTGGATCGAGGACGACTCCCTGTTCATGGCGTTGAAGGACGCCCATCGGCTTCGGCCTTGGCCAGAATGGCCCCAACCTCTACGTGACCGCGAGCCGGTCGCGCTGCATCAGGCCGCGGCCACTCTGAAAGATCGGAAGAGCGTCGTGTAGGGAAAGAGTGTAGATCTCGGTGGTCGCCGTATCATTAAAAAAAAAAAAGAACAAAATGAACAAAATAAAAAAAAAAAAAAACAAAGAGAACAGCTGTAA
>CALCCX010000114.1 GCA_937900165.1 uncultured Acidimicrobiia bacterium
GCCGGCCCGCGCGCGCAGCCCGCGTTTGGCGTGCGGCGCTTTCGCGTCCACGTGCTCGCTCTCGGTGGCCGGTGCCCCACACCTCGATGCGCCGATGGTCATCGAAACGCCTCCCGGCACCCACCCTCTTGCCGAGGTCACGGACGGCATCGACACGTATGCGCTCACTCACAACGAGACCTCGACCGGCGTGACCATGCCGATCAAACGGGTTGGCGACCAAGCGCTCACCGTGGTCGACGCGACATCAGCGGCCGGCGGCGTCCCGGTCGACCCAAACCAGTTCGATGTCTATTACTTTTCGCCGCAGAAGGTGTTTGGGGGCGATGGGGGATTGTTCGTCGCGCTATGTTCGCCCGCTGCGGTGGCGCGTATCGAAGAGTTGGCCGCCTCCGACCGCTGGATCCCGCCGTTCCTGTCTCTGGGACGTGCCCTGGACAACAGCCGAAAGGACCAGACCTACAACACTCCGGCGCTGGCATCGTTGTTTCTGTTGGCAGAGTCCGTTGGTTGGATCAATGACTCTGGTGGCCTCGAATTCTCCGCAGGTCGGTGCATGGAGAACGCGGCGATGCTCTACGAATGGGCAGACGGGCATCGGGACGCCGAACCGTTCGTCTCTGATTTGGCGATGCGCTCACCGGTCAATGCGACGATCGACTTTGCCAAGGGCGTTCCAGCGGACACCTTGGCGGAGGTGCTGAGGGCGAACGGAATATTGGATACGGAGTCATACCGCAAGCTAGGACGCAACCAACTCAGGGTCGGGCTGTGGCCTTCTGTCGCGGTCACCGACGTCGAAGCCCTGACCGTGTGTATCGACTTCGTCATCGACCGAATCTGATCCGAACCCGCATCCCACCTTGTTGAATCGATCTGGTTTCAGAATGCAAAACGGCGGGGCAATTGCACCCCGCCGTCTGGACTTGTTGAGAGAACGGTCTATCCGAGCTGGTCTTTGGCTTCGTCAGCGGCATTGCTCGCTGCGTCGCCGGCCTCAGCGGCTGCATCGCCCGCCGCATCGGCAGCGTCGTCGCCCCTGTCCATCATGTCTTCGACCTTGTCCTTGACGTCTCCGGCTACGTCCTGCACCTTGTCGACGGCATCACCCGCCATGTCTTGGACCTTGTCGACCGCGTCTCCAGCCATGTCCTTGGCTTTGTCCATCATCGGAGCAGCCTTTCCGCCCAGATCACCCGCCACGTCTTGCGCCTTGTCGACTGCGTCTCCAGCGACGTCCTTGGCCTGTCCGAACCAGCCTTTGACCGTGTCCATGAAACCCATTTGTCTTCCCTCCTGTTGTGTCCAGGGGCCGAGTCTATCGAGTCAATCAGCCCTCGTCTTGATAGGACTCGAACAGCACCAGGTTCCCGTTCAGATCCGTCAAGAAAATCTCATCGCCCGCATTGTTCCAGACGGGTCCATCACTGCACCAATACAGTGATTGGGTTGTGTCGACGCCGCAGCCGACTACCACTGCGAACGGTACTGACGGCTCTGCCACGAAGTCCTTGGGGAACGTGTAGCGGTTGGTAGATGATCCGTCGCGGAGGATGAAACCGCCCATCTCCATCGAAAGCCGGCCGGTGTTGACAAGTACTACGTATTCACCAGTGAGATTGTCTTCGTCGCGTCCTGGGGGGTTGGCCGAGATCGTCAGGAGCTCGATTGATGCCCCGGTTCCAGGTCCGCAGGCTTCTGGGTTCCAGATCCCGATCTCGTCAAGTCGAGCCTGGTCCCCGGCGGCGTCGATCTGGCTCTGCCGGGCGGTGTTTGGCTCGAACGCCCTGGCCTGGGCCAGGCCGTCACGGGCCAGGGTCTCGTTGATCAACGCGCCGTCGATCCACACGTAACGAAGTAGGCGCCCGTACTGGTCAGTCCCCTCGACGTCAGCTTCGATCAATACCTCGCGGCCCCCGATGATTTCGGTGAGGGCCGACTTGGCCAGATCTCCCACGCACTCGCCGCTTTCTGGAGCGTTGATCCCGATCAACCGGACTTGCTGCTCGTCACCACCGATCTCGACGACCAGCGTATCGCCGTCATCGACCCGAACAACCGCAGCCACCGTGCCATCGGCAGGGATTCGATCTCCGAGAGGCGTCTGCAATGCACCGGTGCTTGATGTCGCAGGGCCAGGGGTGGAACTCTGATCGTCGCCTGTCGTGCAGGCGCTGACGATAATTAGGAGAGCGAACAGCAGAGGCGAGAATCGCAACATGGCTGGGCAGCCTAGAGCCTGGGCGATCTCAGAACGGGCGGATCGGGAGGGATGCCGAGCGCGATGCGGCCGAGCGCGGCGCTTCGGTTGTCAAGGATGGAATTTCCGAAGCAGCACCGGTAGATCGACCACGACAAAGCCCCGGCCGTAACTCGCGGCCGGGGCTTTCAATCGAGCTCGATATTGAGATTCAGGCTGAGACCGGTTCGACCTCCGGGTTGAGCAGAGATCGGAAGG
>CALCCX010000115.1 GCA_937900165.1 uncultured Acidimicrobiia bacterium
TCCTATCTTCTCTCGCAGTTGGTTGATGAACACCGCTGTGGTCTGCGACCGGTTGATGCTTCCGGTCAGCTTGCGCAGAGCCTGGGACATTAAGCGAGCCTGAAGACCGATGTGGGTGTCGCCCATCTCGCCTTCGATCTCGGCACGTGGCACCAAGGCAGCCACCGAGTCGATCACCACGACATCGAGCGCTCCTGAACGGATCAGCATGTCGGTGATCTCCAGCGCCTGTTCACCGGTGTCCGGCTGGGAGATCAACAACTCGTCAATGTCCACTCCCAACGCCTTGGCGTATATCGGATCGAGGGCGTGCTCGGCATCGATGAAGGCGGCGATACCTCCGTTGCGCTGTGCCTCCGCGACGATGTGCAGTGCCAGGGTGGTCTTGCCGCTCGCCTCCGGACCGAAGATCTCGATGACCCGTCCCCGCGGGACTCCACCTATCCCCAACGCCAGATCGAGCGAGAGGGCGCCGGTGGAGATGCTGGCGACCTTTCGAATATTGTCCGCGCCGAGCTTCATGATGGCGCCCTTGCCGAACTGTCGCTCGATCTGGGACATCGCCATGTCAAGAGCGTTGTCGTTGGATTTCTTGTCCACGTCGGAGCTTCCTCTCTGGCTGCTGATTATGAGCACTGACTTGTGTGATGCGAATGTACGGATCGGGTGTGACAAACCGCACGTTACCCGAACAAGTGTTCGGTTGGAAGCATTTCACCTTCGATGCGGAGGCAAGCGGTTGGCCACATGCAACGTGAACACCACGCGACCGTGGGCGTCGCGCCTCGAGCGCAGAAGAGGAAGATCGTCCAGCCAGCGGCCATCCAGGGCCTCGGGCAGCGAGCGAGTCAAGAATTGGTGTCTTGTCCCTGTGCGCGTTGGTGTCGCCGGTTGGCGAGGCATGCCGGCATGTAGCGGATAATGTCCAGCGCTACATGCATGTACTTCAGTCGCGACGCGGATTTGTGATCCCAGGTGGAGACAGGTTGGGCCCTGTCGATGAGACGATCGAGATCGGTGAGCGGTGACGAAAGATCGGCATCCCAATACGCGACGAACTGAGCGGCAGTTCTCAGGCTGCGTCGTATGCCGACCCGTATGGCTTCGGCTTTGCCTCTGTTGGCCTTCAGGCGGACAACCTCGGCTTGGCCCGGAAGGTCTGCGACGAGTGCCGTCGCGATCGAGAATGTTTTGTCGGTGCTTCCGTCGTCGACCAGCACCAGCCGGGTTCCCGGTCGTTCTGACACACGACGAGGGCCGACTGACCAACGTCGTCCAGGCGGATGGCACCACTCGGACACTGTCATATGACGTGCAAGGTTTGTTGGTCGAGGAGCGGACTACCGCGCCTGGTTCAGTTGATGAGGGTGAGGTGCTGTGCGCCACTGCGACTCCCACCATGGTCGGTACTGCCGGTGACGATGTGTTGACTGGCGGTTCAGGTGCCGATGTGATCTCGGTTTGGGCGGCAACGACACAATCAGCGGCGGCTCCGATACAGACATCCTCTGTGGGGGTGACGGCAACGACACCCTCAATGGCGGTTCCGGCAACGACACGATCGTGGGTGGTGACGGCGACGACCAGATCGACGCAGGGTCAGGCGCCGACACTGTGTGGGCCGGCGACGGCCTCGATGTAGTCGACGCCGGTTCGGGTGCTGATGAGGTCCACGGCGGGTCAGGTGACGATATCCTCAACGGAGACTCGGGAGGAGACCTGTTGGATGGTGGTTCTGGGGTCGATTCTTTGGACGGTGGTTCAGGTACCGATACCTGTGAGCCCGAGGCGGGCCGGGTGTCGTGTGAAGTCGACTTGGCACCGGGCGGGGGACCAGGCGTGGCAGAGACAATCATTTCTAGAGCATATGCCGGTGATCGGCTACTCACTGATGTGACGGTCACCAACCCAGACGGCACAGTCGACTTGTACGGTTTCACCTGGGACCGAAACGCGCCGATACCCCAGATTGTGTCTGTCAATGAGAATGGAGTCGTCACGAGTCTGGTGTACAGGGCCGGCCGCGCTTTCGCGGTCGATCCGGGCGGTGCAGCGACCGGTTTTGAGTACTCGGTGCTCGGAGACGTTACCGCTGGTCCGTTGACCGTTTCGTCCGGGTTCGACCCATACGGCCTACCAGACGATGAGAACGTGCTGGTCGGCTTCGGCTACCGAGGCGAACTGCACGTCGGCGGTCTGGTGAACCTGCGGTCACGTGACCTCGACCCGACCCTGGGCCGTTTCACCACCACCGACCCTGTCAATGGTGTGCCGGGCACGACTACGGCGACCAACCAGTACGCATACGCCGGCAACGACCCGGTCGGCATGGTCGACCCACAGGGCCTACGCCCCAAAGACCGCGAACTCCTCAGATTCATCGTCAACGGGGGCGGTTTCGCCGGGTTCGAAGACCTGGGCACCCTCGAAGTAGCCGGGTTCATACCCGCTGAGGTGTCAGACTTTTTCGGGATCGGCCTCTACCTCGGCGACGATCGCCCATTTGCTCAGAACGCGATCCCGGCCGATCAAAGCCGCTTTTTCGCTCGGATCGATTTCGAAACGGGAGAGGGCGTGATCCGGGTAACAGACACCATTTCGGCTGATGGCGAGCACTTTCCTGCGTGGCCGATCGTGTTCAACGCCAACGGGGCCGGCGTCCCCAACGACTGGTGGAACCAAAAGACCAACTACTTCTCACTAGGTCGCTCAACCGACGGGACAGCGATCCGGCTCGACTGGTCTGTTGTGCACGGTGATCGACGCTTTTTCGCTGGTCCGTTCTTCACGGTGCTTCAGCGGCCTTCGATGGATGGTTCGTTGACCGTCCGCCGGCTTTCCGAGGCATCGGTGCAGGTCACCTACGCGGGTGACTGTTTCCCGAGCGTGGAAGCCCAGCTACTACCCCCGGGGGGCGGAAGACTACGAGCGATGCAATTCGAGAGCATGGACCCCGCCTCCGGGCAAGCCATCGCACCCAACTGCACCAAAGAAGAGCTGGTCCAACTCCCATGACACTGCGACAGAGGCTGACCGTGCTGATCGCCGGATTGGCTGTAGTGATATCGGCGTGTTCGCCGTGGTCGACCCCGGACACACCCGGCAACTCAGCGATCCGGCTTGTAGTCGCATACCAAGTCGACAACGTCGAAGGCGCCACCAGTCGATTGTGTGCCGAGATCACCGACCAGGGCGACATCAACCTCACGGAAACCGCGACCTTTGGTGCTATGG
>CALCCX010000116.1 GCA_937900165.1 uncultured Acidimicrobiia bacterium
ACTCGTCTGGTACGCCGGATGGGGAGACAAGTTCGCCCAGATATTCGGCAATCTCAACCCCGTTCAGGGAGACTTCTTCAACATTTCATTCCCGGAGCCGACCGGGGTGGTCGGGATCATCTCCCCGGAGCAGCCCCCCTTGCTCGGGCTCGTTTCGAGGCTGGCCCCAGTCATCATCTCGGGCAACACCGCGGTGGTTTTGGCTTCGCAACGCTGGCCGTTGACTGCGATCACTTTCTCCGAAGCTCTGGCGACCGCCGACGTGCCAGGGGGGGTTGTAAACATCCTGACCGGTCACAAAGACAAGCTGGTCCCGGTGCTCAGCGCGCACATGGACGTCAACGCCATCGACACCTGGGGCAACGGCTGGGAAGGGCTCGACTTGATCGAGGTCGCGGCCGCGGACTCTGTGACCAGGGTGGTCAGGCCGCCTGCGACTACCGACTGGTCGGATGACCGAACCAGTCAGTCCCCGTACATGATCGCCGACTTCACCGAGTTGAAAACTGTGTGGCATCCCAAAGGCCTCTGAAGTTACCACCGGTAGTGTTCCACGATGCCCTCTTTGGGTCGGCCACGATTAGGAGGTATGTGTTGAAGGTCGGGGTACAGCTTCCTGAGGTCGAACGTCGGGTTACCTGGCCCGAAATGTGGGCGATGGCCCGCCTGGTGGAGGACGGCGGCCTCGACTCAATATGGATCGGCGAACATCTTCTCTACGAAAAACAAGGTTCATTCGTCGGGCCATGGGAGGCTTGGACGACGATGGCGGCGCTCGCCTCCGTGACAGAGAGGGTGGAAATCGGACCCCTCGTAGCGGCTACCGCGTTTCACAATCCGGCGATGCTTGCCAGGCAAGCCACAGCTTTGGACGAGATTTCCGGCGGAAGGTTCATTCTCGGACTTGGCGCCGGGTGGAACCGAGTCGAGTTCGATGCTTTCGGGTTCCCGTTCGACCGACGGACCAGTCGGTTCGCCGAGGCGTTCACGATCATCCGGACACTCCTGGCAGATGGGAAGATCGATTTCCATGGCGATTTCTACGATCTGCCCAACTGCGTGGTTGATCCGTTGGGGCCAACCAACGGTGGGCCGCCTCTGATGATCGGGTCGACCGGCCCGAGGACTCTTGCGCTGACCCTTCCGTACGTGTCCATGTGGAATGCCTGGTACAGCGCCTACGACAATGATCCGGCCAATGCCCCCATCTTGCTCGCCTCCATCGACGCGGCATGCGAATCGGCGGGTCGCGCCCACGGGGAGGTGGCCAAGACCCTGGCGATGTTGCTGCATTTTGAAACCCAACCGGTAACCAGGGACGTCGAGCATCGAATCACCCAGCGGGGTGCGATGATCGAGGCGCTGGGTGCTCTCGATGCCGCCGGAGTCGCAACGGTGCAACTGATACTCGATCCGATCACGCTGGACACGATCGAACAGGTAGCCGATCTCGTTAGGGAATGGCGGTCTTCGTAATTCATCTGCGACATCAAGATCCACTTTCCGACCTGCAGAACCCCACCTAAACGGCCGGAACGCTCGCGGCCGCCCCGAGATATAACGCTTCGGTCTCGTCTTCGTTCTGTCGATAGTGAAACGATGAATTGGCGCACGTTGGGTCTACGACACCGCGTCATCTTGGGGGTGGCTCTGGCCGGACTCACTTTTTTGGTGATGGCCGGGCTTGGCAGCAGGGTGGCCGAGCAGAGGTTCGCTGAATACGTGGCCAACAATATCGCTACGACCGCCGACCTCGAGGCTGCTCGCATCGACGATGCCCTCGAAGCTGCCCTCCTCCATCTGGCCGCCCTCGCCGATAGGTCTCAGGTGAAGCCGGCCGTACGCACCTATTCCCTCGGGAGTCCTGGTGATTTGGCTCTGATTCAGCGGGCCGTTTCCGAGGTTCAGACGGTGGCGGCCGAGTTTGCCTCCCTGACTGTGCTCGGACCAGATTATCAAGTGCTCGGAACGACCTCTGCGCCCCGCGAATCCGGCGATCCGCTTCCGTCATTCGACGAATTCGATCCGTTCGGGGCGGTGAGAGGCGATCCGGGCGAGACTGGTCTCGTACCAATCAGGGTACCGATACGGCTGTCGGAGGACCCCGATGGCGACTACTGGCTCGTTGGTGAGTTCAGCCTGAAGGGTATCCAGGATCTGATCGCCACGCCCGCCCAAGGTGGCCGGACGGTCGAGGCTCACATGGCCAGATTGAGGGATGACGGCGATGTCGAGTACATCACCCCACTGCGGTTTGAACCGGAAGCTGCTTTTTCGAGGGTTCTACCCGGCGACGCGAGCGATCTGCCAATGGTCGGACTCGTCAACGGTGTTGAGGGGACCCTGATCGACGTCCCTGATTACAGATCGGAGCCGTCGATTGTCGCCCTACGTCTCATCGATCGGACCGGTTGGGGTCTCATGGTCAAGATCGACTTGGCCGAGGCCACGGCGCCGGCACGCAGCCTGGAGACAGTGCTTATGGCCGGGATCGTTCTTTCCGGTCTTGTCTCCATAGGCGTGGTCGGAGGATTGTTCCGGCCCGTGATGCGACGCATCGATCGAATGACGTCGGTCGCCAAGGCGGTGAACGACGGAGACTACGAGACACGGATCAACGATGAGTCCGATGACGAGCTGTCAGCGGTTGCGGACGCCTTTGACCTGGCGGTCGATGGGATGCAGGCGTCTCTGGACGAAAAGGGTAGGTTTGTGGCGGCTGTCAGCCACGAGTTGCGAACTCCCTTGACTGCCGTGCTTGGGTTGTCGGCTGCACTGGCCAGTCAAGCGGACAGGTTCTCGACTGCCGAAATAGAGGAATTCGCCGGCTTGATCCAATCTGGAGCAAGTGAATTGACGGCTCTCGTAGAGGATCTCCTCACGGCCGCTCGAATGCAGGCCGGTTCGTTGGTGGTTGAACAAGTGGACTTGGAGCTGGCGTCCTTGGTGGCGGCTGCCATCGAGGATCTGCCTGCCGAGATCGGTCGGAAGGTCGCAATCGACATTATTGGAGACCTTTGCGCCGCCGCCGACGAAATGAGGGTCCGCCAGGTTGTTCGTAACCTGGTCACCAATGCCTACAAGTATGGTGGCGAGTCGATCAAGGTCGAGTTGATCCAGGCGCGGGGTCAGGTCGGCGTCCGGGTGAGCGATGACGGAGACGGGGTGCCCCCGGATTTTGCAAAACGCATCTTCGATCCATACGAGCGGGCCCATCGCAACGTGGGCACCACCGACAGTGTCGGCCTCGGCCTCAATATCGCAAGGGAGTTGGCGCAGCGAATGGGGGGCGACCTGACGTACGCAAGGGATGGTTCGTGGACGGTGTTCGATCTTCTGTTGCCGCCGGCCGCCGATTCGTCGCGGTCCGCTGAGCGCCTGCCAAACGCAGAAGCGTTGGTGTCACGAGCGTAGGGCGCTAGCGGGTCTCCACGTCCCGAAGATAGTCGATGATGGCTTGGACTTGTCGGTCGGTCAGAGCTCCGCTGAGGGGCGGCATGTCGTCTTCTCCCATGAGAATGACCTCGGCGATCTCGTCGTCGGTGTGATCAGATCGGAAGAGCGTCGTGTAGGGAAAGAGTGTAGATCTCGGTGGTCGCCGTATCCTTAAAAAAAAAAAATAAAAACCACCCCACCCCCCCACCCCCGCCACCCTCTTTACATACACCGCGCCTTCCACTGACCCCTCAACACTATCCTC
>CALCCX010000117.1 GCA_937900165.1 uncultured Acidimicrobiia bacterium
AGCTCGCTCTCCAGAAAACGGCCGAGGCCGACTGCGAGTAGGACGTCGCCCATGGAGACGACCTGGCCCAATCCGAACAATCGAACTGGGATTACGTCGGCGAGAAAAGCCAGCCGTGTGGATTTGTCGAGTAGGACGTATCCGAGGTCGTTGATGAGCACTACACCTTGGCCGCCGCCCGCGATCTGAGCCGCTTCGGCCAACACCGGCATGCCGAAATTGAGAGCGATGACCGTGGCGTTCATTGTTATGCCCAATCCGCTGAGCCAAAGGCCGGATCTGGAGCGGTTGGCGACCACCACCACACCCAAGGGGATGAACGACGCTAGGACCAACCAGGTCGCCAAGGCTGGAGATCCTTCGGAATCTGGCAGGAAGCCTGTGCCGGCCTGCATTAGAAACCCGAGGGGAAGTAGCCACCAAAAGCGCAGCTCGATATCGGCGAGATTCGAGAGTCTCCCCCCGCGGAGCAGGGCGACGACGACGGCAATAAAGAGGATCAGCCCAAACCAGACCATGCCAGGACCGTACCAGTATCAGGGCGATCTGGCCTCTGAGCTGTGTGGCGGCTGAGGCCGCCACACAGGTTTCTGCACATCTAGGGTTTGGTGATGCCACCCTTGGAGAGAGCCCTATGTTGCGCTACGACGTCGAAGGCCCAGTAGCAACACTCACGATCGACGATCCAGATCGCCGGAACCCGCTGTCCGGCGAGGTCATGGAGGCGATGCATGAAAGCCTGCGGCGGGCCATATCGGATAGCGATGTCAGGGTGATCGTGATTACCGGCCAGGGGGAAAAGGCGTTCTCGGCAGGCGGAGACCTGTCAGGTGGATTTTTTGACGACCCGATCGGCCTGCATTCGACACGCGGTCTCATCTCCGATGTTTTCCGTCTCATGAGGACGGGAGGCAAGCCGACCATTGCGAGAGTCAACGGTCACGCTCTGGCGGGCGGGTTCGGCCTGGCGGCGGCCTGCGACATTGTGGTGGCGGTCGAGTGGGCGAAAATGGGCACAACCGAGA
This sequence comes from uncultured Acidimicrobiia bacterium, assembly GCA_937900165.1. Lineage (GTDB taxonomy): Bacteria > Actinomycetota > Acidimicrobiia > Spongiisociales > Spongiisociaceae > SZUA-232. The sequence goes on from CALCCX010000117.1 coordinate 1,026, forward strand.
TGCGGGTGGGGCTGTGGCCGATGCAGATCTCGGCGATTCTCATGAGAGTCATGGCCCCTCGATTGGCGCTAGAACTCATGATGACTGGCGAAGTCTTTCTCGCCTCCCGAGCGATGCAACTCGGCGTCGTTTCCAAAGTGGTCGACTCGATGGCGGTGCTGGACGAAGCGGTTTCGGAATATGTAGACCGGCTCCTGGCCGTGTCGCCCGCGGCGATGGAACTCGGGAGAGACAGTTTCTATCGCGTACAGGACATGGGATTGGACCGGGCCCTTGACTACCTCCAGTCGGGTTTGACCGCCCTCACTCTTACCGAAGACGCAAGAGAAGGCGTGAGCGCGTTCGTCGAAAGACGTCCAGCGGTATGGAAAGGCCGGTAATGACCTCACTTAGCGGTACGGATCGCCGATACTTGCGTGATGCACACTCGAGTCGCAGATTCTGAGGATCTTTTACCTGACCCGGAGGTCGTGAAGGAGCCGGTACGGCCGATGAGGTTCGTGAGAGGTGCCGGTTGGACGATGATTGGGGCGGGAGCGCTGATCCTCGCCTTCCTCGCGTACCAACTCCTGTTCACCAACCTGCTCAACAGCCGATCGCAGAGCCAGGCGGAGACCGCGCTTGAAGAAAGGTTTGAAGAGGCGAGGGTCGCCCCGTTAGAGCCCATTGTCCTGACTCCTCTCGGTCCGCCATCCACGATCGGCCAAGATGAGCCAGAAGTCCCGGTCACCACGCCGATATCTTTCTTTGAAGAAGCGTTGCCCGAGATTGGGACGGCTTTTGGCCGAATTGTCATCCCCAAGATTGACCTCGATGTGGTGATATTTGAGGGTGTGGAACGTGACACCCTCAAGCAGGGTCCAGGACACATGCCCTGGACTCCGCTACCTGGGCAGGCAGGCAACGCCGTCATCAGTGGCCATCGCACCACCTATGGGGCGCCCTTCTACGATCTGGATGCGATGGAGCCTGGCGACGAGATCTTTGTCGAGACCCTGATAGGTCAGAGCACCTATGTCGTTCGGGAGATTCTGATCGTCAAACCAACCGACGTCTGGGTGACAGACAACCGGCCAGGTGCCTGGCTGACCTTGACGACCTGCAACCCTCGCTTCTCTGCCAGGGAGCGGTTGATAATCGTGGCAGAGATGGTTGACGGACCGAATTTTGAATACGCCCAGGCGCTCTTGGATGGAGTGATCGAAGGAGCGGGTTTCTGATGCGGAGGCTGTTTGGCGTGTTGCCCGGCCCAGCTCCGGTTCGAGTGCTGTTGATGATCATTCTCTTCGCAGTCGGGCTGGTCGCTCTCGGATTCTTGTTCGATGCTGCCGGTGACTTGCTCGACAACGGCGGCACCATCGGTTGACCAGGCGCCTTTCGTCGGGTCACCGCGAGACAAACGTCTTGCTCTCATAAGGAGGGAAATGTGACCGAAGTACGCGCTGAAATGGTTGCCAACGTGTGGCAGGTCTTGGTTGAGGAGGGCGATGAGGTAATGGCCGGAGCGCAGCTTGTCGTCTTGGAGTCGATGAAGATGGAGATCCCGGTGGAGAGCCCGGCGACTGGAAAAGTCACCCGCCTCCACGTTGTTCCAGGCCAGGTGTTGGCGGAGGGCGATCTGATTGTGGTCGTCGACTAGTGCAGCACCGCAACAGCACTAGGTGCATGCTGACAAGAGCCGTCGACCGCCCGCTTCAGCGGAAATCGAACTCGAGGTAGGCGTCGAGTTGCTCTTTGGATACCTGGCCCTGGATCTGGCGGCTGACGATTCCGTCTGCATCGATGAGATATGTCGTAGGTAATCCGATGTATGGGTACTCGGCTGCCACCGCCCTTTCTTCATCGATGCCGAGCGGGTAGGAGACGTTTATTTCGGCGGCGAATTGCTCCGCCGCGTCTCGCTGGTCGTCGACGGCGAATCCGACAAACGCAATGTCGGGATTGGCAATGGCCAGCTCATCGAACTCGGGCATTTCCTCCCGGCAAGGTATGCACCAACTGGCCCAGAGGTTCATGACCAACGGACGCCCATCGGATTCGAAATGCTCGGCGATGCTGAAGATGGTCCCGTCGAGCATCGGAATCGAAATATCCGGAGCGGCCTGCCTGGCCAGGGCTCCTCGGGGCACCGATCCAGGGTCGAAGTCTTCAGTCTGATTGTCCAAGGCAGAGATCACCATCAAGCCCCCAACGATGACAGTGATGAAGATGGCGGCGAGCCGCCCGAACCGACGGCGAAGCCGAGTGGCCTGTTCGTCGGTGGCAGCCGTTGGCGGCGAGACTTCTTGGTCCATCGACCTCAGGCTACCGGTTGTGCGAACAATGTCTACATGTGGCGTCCCACATTTCGGTTGGCACGATCGGATTCGAACCGATGCGCCGTCGGTGGTCCCGACTGCTCTGCCGCTGAGCTACGTGCCGAGGCAACGCCGCCGGGCAGGCAACGTCGCTTGGTAAGTGAGTCGGCGACAATGGCGCCACCTTGAGCACATCGTCACGGACCTGCGTCGGTCGAGCTCGCCATCAGGACCCGGGCCTACTTTGGTGTGCGGCCGGTTGCCGGAAGCTGAGTGTCAATACGCTCAGCCGCTATTGCTTCTAGGAATACTGGGTATTTGCCGGGTCCCGTCAGCGCTGATCGATGGCCTCGAGCCATTCGGACCAATAGAACTTCCATTCCTCGACGGACTCGGAGGTTGGGAGTTGTTCGTGGGCGACAGTGACCTTGGTTCGACCATTGGCTCAGTTGGCTCTAACGAAAATCGCGCGTTCCCCGGACCGATAACAATACGGACGCTCTTCGATGACTTACGCGAAATGAGCGCTGTGTCGAGCCCTGGGAACACCTCGGCTCGGTGGTATTGGCCGATAAGCAGCTCGCGCAGGAATCCGGCGTTTACGTTGATGGTGCGTGACGTTCCTGCACTGAATGTGCCGTCTGACCGTTGGTACGGGAGCCGTAGGCCAGTAATGCGCTCGTAACTCACCGTCACCGACTGAGCCCACCACGGATCGACGCCGTGCTCTGCGATGAGATAGGCGGCGATGGCAGTGTGACCGTCCGCGTGGCCGGGCCACTCGTCGATCAGGTCGCACCAGTCATCCCAGCCTCTCCCGGTGGCAGAACTCACCGAGTCATCACTAGTTTCGGGTTCGGCCTTCCAGGTACGTCGCCGATTCTTGGATGCCTGGTCGATGAGAATTCGGCGGGCCGCCAGGTGTCGTTCGCCGGTTTTTTCCATTCGCGCTCGGATGCGGCGCTTGAAGGATTCTTGTTGGGTCATGTCAACTTCTCCGGTGCCGCTGATGCACACTCGACATCCCACGCTTGCCGACTGGTGCGAGCGCACGTCAGTAGGATCGTTGACCCTTGCCGGGCGCTCGAGGCCCCCTTTGCCTTCCTGATGTCGGCCGCGTGGGTGCCGAAGTGAAGGTCTGGCGTGACAAGTCGCCTACGAGAAACTTAGCAAGAAAGGCCGCGCCCCGCTGGGTTCGGTGGCGCCAGGGTCGGGGAGCACGCCTGCGGTATCTTCCGCGGAAGCCGATATTTGGCCCAGTTGTTTAGAATCGGGGGGTGTGGGCCGTCCGCTCGAGACGATCGGTCTGTCGACTGTGTACGGAATAGGGCAAGCCCCGCGACGCGTCGACGGAGCGCGGGGTAGTGTCGAATCATGGACGACCAGTTCGTCGTCTCCATGTCCGTTTGCCTCGGAACCCGATGCAAACCGGATAGGACCAATGTCGCCATCCGCCCTGGGTGGCGCGGAAGAAGGAGGCAAGAATGCCGCAACGATCATCGTATGAACACGGAACTCCGAACTGGATCGACATCACCACGCCAGACCCGGACGCGGCCAAGGAATTCTACTCAGAGCTATTTGGCTGGTCGTGGGATGATCAGACAGGGCCAGATGGCAATGTCTACTCCATGGCGTCCAAGGATGGCCAACCGATTGCCGGTCTTGGTAAGACCTCCCAGGAGATGATCAACCAGGGCGTACCGCCGATGTGGAACACCTATTTCGCGGCAGACGACTGCGACGAGGTTGCCAAGAAGGCATCCGCAGCCGGAGGTTCGGTGATGGTGGAGCCGTTTGACATTCCGGACGCCGGCCGCATGGCTTTCATTGTCGATGACCAGGGTGCCACCGCAGGCATCTGGCAGGCGGACCAACACATCGGATGTGGGCTGGTGAACGCGCCTGGTGCCTATACCTGGGCCGAGCTGAACGCGAGGGACACCGAGGCTGCAACCGCCTTTTATGGCGCCGTCCTCGGACTCGGTTCCCAAGAGTTAGACATGGGCGAGATGCCCTATACGATGTTCAACGTCGGAGCTGACACGGTCGGGGGTACGCTGAAACCGCCAATGGACCAGATTCCCAACCATTGGCACGTCTACCTCGGTGCCGCGGACACCAAGGCCACTGCGGAGAAGAGGTCGGAAGAGCACACGTCTGAACTCCAGGCACACTGA
>CALCCX010000118.1 GCA_937900165.1 uncultured Acidimicrobiia bacterium
TTTTTACTGATGCGGCGACCCCCGAGGTCTACCCTCTTTCCCTACACGACGCTCTTCCGATCTGGTCGGCTCGCGCAACAGCGGCGATTCGACCGGCACCTCGACAGGGGTCTGATTGCGCCGAAAACGCCCTCGGCGTTGCGCCACCACTTCGGGCGCAGCCAGGGTCGCGACGATCGCGACGACGATGCCCATCGCCCCGAGGGCCGACAGGCCAGAGCCAAGGGCCAGACCTTCACGATGGTCGAGTCCGCCCTTCCTGGCTCCGACATAGGTCCCGGCCACCTTGGCGGCCACCGCGAGAACTATCACAGCAATGGTCCAGAAAATCGCTGATCCGCTGTCGAGGGCCCCGAGATCCACTCGCAATCCCGAGAACGCGAAAAAGATCGGCGCGAAAAAAGCGTTGGTCATCGTTTCGAGGATCTCGCGCACTCGCGGTATGTGAGTCTTGGTCACCCCGAGCAAGATTCCGATGATAAACGCGCCGAGGATCGCCTCTAGTTCCAGTGCCTGGGTGATCCCGGCACCGATCAACGCAGCGACGAGCGTGATCGTCAGAGCAGAAGTGTCAGACGACCCTCCTCGCAACGCCTGTCGGAAGAGTTTGTTGAGCACCCATCGACCGGCCGTGGCCGCCACCACCAGAAAAATCACCAGGCCGGCCAGTGATCGCAGCAACGAGCCGACTTCGAGGCTGCCCTGCAACGCTACCCCGGACAAAGCGGCCAGCAACAGCCACCCGACACCGTCCATGCTCATCCCGGCCGCGAGAGTGATCTGGCCGAAATTACGCCGCATGTAGCCGAGGTCCTGAAGGATCTTGGCCACCACCGGGAGAGCCGAAACCGACAGAGCCAACGCGAAGAACAGGCCGAACAGTTGGCGAGAACCCCTCTCGCCGAGGAAGGAGGCCGGCACGACCTGAGCGATGAAAAAGAACAGCACCAGCGGTACGAGGAAACTGCCTGCCGAAACCCAGGCGGCCGCCTTGCGGAACCGAGCGATGATCGCAAGGTCGGTCTCGAAACCGATGGCGACGAGGAGCATTATCACCCCCAACCAGGCCAGTCCGAACACAACTGAGGTGACCACTGGCTCAGAATCGAAGACCCAGGTGTAACCGCTCGGCCATAGATTCTTGAACACCGTCGGTCCAAGCAAGATACCCGCAAGCAACTCCCCAACCACCGCCGGTTGGCCGAAGTGCTTCATCACGCCGCCGAGCAGCCTCGCCACACCGACCAAAAGCGCAAGTTGCACAAGGAGAATCAGCACCTCGTGTTCGCCCAAGGGGGCTAGAGCCGGCACGTCGGCCGTGGCAATCGTTATCGCTCTCAAACGGAGAACCTCACCATCAGGGCGTCGCCCCCCGTAACCACGTATTCCTTGCCTTCGAGTCGGATGAGCCCATCTCGTATGCCGTCGTCTGCTTGAAAAAAAAAAATGATGACGTCCATATGACAAACCTCCGACCTGATGAAACCCCGTTCGAGGTCACTGTGGATCTTTCCAGCCGCTTCGGGCGCCGCCGCCCCACTGCGCACAGTCCATGCCCGACTTTCCTTCGGTCCGAGCGTATAAAAAGACAAGAGACCAAGCGTGCCGTAGGCGGCCCGAACGACCGTGGCTAGCGCTCCCTCGCCAAGTCCGAGCTCGTCGAACATCTCAGCCCGCTCTTCAGATGTCAGCTCGGCGGCCTCTTCTTCGATCTTGGCCGAAAGAGCCACCACCGTGTCACCTCCCGGAACCACAGCTTTGACGGATTCGGCTGCCGCGCCGGGGTCTGCATCTTCGGCGATGTTGACGATCCAGATGCCGGGCTTGATGGTTAGAGGAGCAAGATCTCGAAACGCCAGCTCCTGGCTCTCGGTCCACTCGACGGCTCGCAAAGGCGTTCCCTCCTCCAGGACCGCGGTTGCTGCCGCGATTGCGTCTGCGGCAGGTCGCTTGGAAGGATCGGAGGTCGCCTCCCTGCCAATCTTGTCCCTGCGGCGGTCGAACACCTCGAAGTCGGCGAGGGTCAGTTCGACCAGAAGATCTTCCGCCTGGGTGACCGGATCCGTACCGCCAATGTCGGTGGGCACTGCCCCGTCCTCGAAAGACCGAAGGACCGCAGCCAGGGCATCCATTTCCCGTAGGCGGCCGATGAATTGGGCGCCGACGCCTTCGCCCGCCTTACCAATGGCCGGCAGATCAAGCAGGTCAAGAGTCGCGTAAACGGTTTTGGCCGATTCTTCGAGCACTGCCGCCTCATCGAGCCGCGAGTCAGGCACCTTGGCGACGCCGACATTGGGCTCGGTCGTAGCGAACGGATGGGCAGCGGTGATCGCGTCCAAGCCCGTCAGGGCGTTGAAAATCGTCGTTTTGCCGACGTTGGCGAATCCAAGAAGACCGATGCGTGCCACGAGTCCGGGAAGGGTAGTGGCCTGGAACAACCCCTACATCGCGAGGCGCGACCATTTCGGCAATCACCGCTTGCTACCAGTGGGCCACGGCGAACACTGATCCAATCACAATGGAAACAGCCGTATACCACGTTGGTGTGAACGGGTAGGCTCCACGGGCGATCCTCAGAAAACTGCTGAAGCTGTCGTAGCGGGGCCAACATGCCGAGACCAACACATTCCCGCCGGGAGCTGGAGGCAGTGTTGAAAGAGGCTGAGCGGCAGGGCTGGCGAGTCGAGGGCGGAGGGAACACGTATTTCAAGATGAAATGCCCTTGTTCCGATAAACACCTGAAGATGGTTCACTTAACACCTAGGCAGAACTACAAGAAGAATCTCGTGCGTTGGTTAGAACGCAGGACTTGTTGGGAAAGTAGCTCGTGATGTACTCATTTAGTTTCACATTTTTCGTCACCAGCGGCACGGGGCGACGTGCCAGCGCGGCTCGTTTGGAGAAACTGTCTGACGAGCTAATGCACGCCATGCTTGACCGGGAGAGCGGCCTCACATTCGATTCATCGGTAGGGGCAGTGCTCACGAGCGGAGAGATCGACGTTGCCGTGTCCGTTGAGGCAACTTCCGAACACGCTGCAGCCACTTGCGCTCGCGATTTTATCATCGAGGCCATCCGCGCCACCGGCGGCACGCCTATGGGTATTTTTGTGTTCCCGCCGAAGCGCCCGAGAAAGACACCGAGGCAGGAATGGCACGAACGGCGAGCTGAGTTGACGAACACCTAGTGTCCTGACACAGAGGTTCGGTGGTTAATTGGTTGCGTTGATTTGTCCGCAGTAGCGGGCGAGTCTTTCGAGGATCTGGTCGGCGGTTTTGTGCCAGACGAACGGTTTGGGGTCGGTATTCCATTGCTTGGTCCAGGCGGTGATGTCAGCGGCCAGTTCTTTGATGTTGTCGTGGCTTGAGCGTTGCAGTTTTTTGGTGGTGAGCGCCGAGAACCAGCGTTCGATCAGGTTCATGCATGACCCGTAGGTGGGGGTGAAGTGGAAGTGGAACCGACGGTGGCGTAGCAGCCATTTGTGTACCGTGGGGGTCTTGTGGGTGGCCAGGTTGTCCAACACGATGTGGACGTCGAGCCCCGCGGGGACCTCTCGGTTGATTTTGTTCAAGAATTTGATGAACTCCGCTGAGGTGTGGCTAGAACGCAGATCGGTGAGGACTTGGCCGGTGGCCAGGTTCAGCGCCGCGAACAGGTCGATGGTGCCGTTGCGCTGGTAGTCATGGGAGCGGCGTCGTGGTGTGGTTGGCAGGATCGGCGAGGTCCGGTTCAACGCCTGGATCTGGGGTTTTTCGTCAACCGCGAAACAGACCGCGTTGGCGGGTGGGTTCATGTAGATCCCGACGATATCCCGGATCTTGTCCACCAGCAACGGGTCCGGGGAGATCTTGAACTCGCCATCGGCCTGAGGTTCGAGCCCGAACGCCCGCCAGATCCGCCCCACCGTTTCTCGTGAGAAGATCGGAAGAGCGTCGTGTAGGGACAGAGTGTAGATCTCGGTGGTCGC
>CALCCX010000119.1 GCA_937900165.1 uncultured Acidimicrobiia bacterium
GTGCGTGTTGTTTTTTTTTTTCAAGCAGAAGACGGCATACGAGATATATCAGTGTGACTGGAGTTCAGACGTGTGCTCTTCCGATCTGGGCGGCCGTACAGGCCCTCTCGGCCAGCTGGGCGGGTGACGTGCCACAGACGTCCAGCCTCCTGGTGATGGCCGCATTTGTGGTCGTAGCCGGGTCGCTGACCATCTGGCTCTTTCGCTGGGACTGATACTTGTGGCACCGGATGAGCGTCTCGTCAACTTGCCCTCTCACGTTGGCATGTACAGATCGCCCGTCGTGACGACGGTCGTACTGATCCCGACGAGGACCTCCCGGTCCAAGTCAGGGTCGTTGGCTACACCGTTGAGATCTCTAGAGACGGTCGGATCATCCGCAGCCACGTCGCAAGACACGACCCGGCCAAGGAGCATGGCGACTTTGCGAACCCAGCCGGCAGGCCCGAACGCATCAACGCCGCGTCCTAGAAGTCTCACACATGTACCGGAGTCAAAACCGTCGCACGGGTACCGGAACTTGACAGTTCTACCGGAACTTGGCATTGACATGCCTGCCTCGAGGGTGCCCTAGTCGTGACTCTTCGGGTCGGTTTCAGTCCGGACAGGTGCCGGGCGGTTGCGTGCCGCACCATTTGACGAACAACGAATCCAGGATGCCCCTTATGTCTCCAAGCCCTAGGTCGGTCTCGTATCCCACGGTGTGTTGCCATCCCGCTTGTGCCATAAAAGAAGCGGCGTCGTAGTCGGAGATGGCGTCGAGGAGCACCAATCCTGGCCCGCCTTGGTGGTACTGCTCATAGTCAAGACCACCCAACTCGAGCACTCCGATGACCGCATCGACGGCCAATCTCTCAGCGATCGAGAGCTTTACGGGATGCTGAATGCTGTCATAGACGTGTTTCAGCTTCTCGAGGCCATTGTGAGACCACGACAGCGGCACGACATCAAGCGGGTTGACGATTCGAAGCGCCTGGGTGCCCATTCGTCGGTCGGTGTACTTCGCAAAGTCTCCGTTGCCCGCGGTCGGTCCGGCGAGGGCATAGGACCAGATGTCTGCCGACAGATCAGGGTCCCAACCTCCCGAGCGACCTTGGGTATCCTTCAGATACAGCGCCAAGGTCGGCGCAAGCGCACCTCCCAAGCTGTGTCCCGCCACGTTGAGGGTAACGCTTTCCCGCCCGCTGAGTTCGCTCGTCAAGAACCCCAGCAGATTCGTCTTTTGTCCCGGTAACCCCTCGGCGATCTCTGTAGAGAGGAGTTGCTGACACCCAAGGTGTGTGCCGTCCGCTATCTTCGGGTCGGTCCCGGCCGGCATTTCCCTCCCGACGAAATCGCCCCACGGGAATTGGGGGATCACCCAGAAATCCTCAAACAGCCAATCGAGCTTTGCCCCGCCGTTGGTTCCTCGTATCGCAATGACATATTCGGTCCCCTTCCTGGCCACGAACATGAAATTGTCGTAAAGGCGCGTCAAGGTGTGCGAGAACCGATACAACATTGGTCCCCACACGACCTCCCAATCGCCGAGCCCGACCGCCGGCATTGCCAAACTGAGCAGCTCGCTCTCTTGTTTCGAGATCGTTGGCTCTGGGGAGGTCAATAGTTCGCCCACGTAGGTCGTGAACGCAAACCGTGCCATCTCGCGCTGTTTCTGAGTCGTCATAGCCTCGCTCTCCTTTCGACCAGTACGATGCTGATCCCACCGTAGCGATTCCAAAAGCAGGCTGCCCCAGAGGCATTGCGTCACCTGCGGGCGAATGCCCCCACGAGTAAGACCACTTCGATCCTGAATTCGATGACGCCACAGCTGATGGTATGGCGTTGCCTTGCATGCGCGAACCCGGAGACATAGGTCGAGGTGGGAGGGGACCCGATCGCCGTCGCTGCACACGCCGATGAGGGCGCAGAGCGCGATGTTGTCTGGACGCGGCTCAAGGTCCGCTTATCGTTTTTCGCCGAGTATGAAGCCAAGAAGGATCGGGTGATCCCGGTTGTGGTGCTCGAGCGTACGGGCGTTCTAACACCCCTGTGGTGGAGGATCACCACGTCGATCGCGCTGGCCGCCGTCCGCGGTATCCAGTACACATGGCACCCAGCGCTTCACTTCACGTCGGAGGACAGGATGCTACGTTGGGCAACTATCGGCTCGCAGGCTCGAGGACTCGACTTGAAGGGGAGCACCTGTTCGTGGTCCTCGATGGTACCGTCGACAGCGTATGCGACCAGAGGAGGAAGCATGAGTGGTGACACCAGGTGGGGAATCGATGACCTCAAGGTGCATCTCCAGTACGCCGTCGACCTCGAGTTCTGGACGATCCCGTTTTACATGTCCGCGATGTACTCGATCACCGATCCCAGTACTGAGGCATACCAGCTCATCCAGTCGGTCGTGTACCAGGAGATGCTGCACGTGCAGCTCGCCGCCAATGTCGCCAACGCCTTTGGCGCCGAATGCGTCAAGTTCAAGGAACCCGTCTACGGCGAGGGCATTCCTCATCTGGACTTCAAGAAGGACGACCCCAATCCGGAACCGGACTTCACACCGTGGAGCTCGGACATCGGTCCCCTCGACACGGAGCGGATCAACGCTATGTGCCTGATCGAATACCCCGAGTGGGGCACGCTGCCACCGGGCGAGCTGAACGCTCACACGAAGGACTACGGCTCCATCGGCGAGTTCTACCAAGCGGTTACCTTCGGTGCCCGCCAGCACATGGACGAGATCGAGGGCCGTCGTAGGCAGGTGGACCTGTTCGGGCGCTACTACGCCGACTTCAAGAACATGAAGGTCACCAAGAGCGGCAAGAAGGGCTGGAGGCAGGTGGGGAAGCTGATCAACGTCATCGTCGAGCAGGGTGAGGGGCAGAGCGATCGTCACTCGGAGATCCCGCCCAAGTTCAGAAGCGCCGCCGACGACCCGGCAGCTGTGATCGGCCGCTTCGACAGGTTCATCGCGATTCGCGAGGGCGGCGACCTGCCGGCCGTGTACCCCGCCGTCCGCGAGCCGGAGACTGACGACCAGCGGCATGCCTTGGGTATCCTGCAGAAAAACTTCAAGGCCTTCCGGAGCGCGCTAGAGGATCTGTTCGGAGGAAAGCCCGCCGACGGTCCCCCGGTGATAATGTCGACACTCGGTGGGAATATCCTCACATGCTGGCAGCGGGGCGTCGTGCCGTCGTTCGCCGAGCCGGGGGAATTGAGAAGGGAGCCCCAGCAATGACCGACTTCCGTATCCATCCCAGCATCGGCCTCGCGCGGGTCGGCAGCAGCAATGAGTACTACCTGGCGCCCGAGACGCGGGCATCCATGCCGATCGAGAACAGCAAGGTTGACGGTGGCCTGCCGATCAATCCCGACACCGGTGGACACATCACCAGCTCAGACTTACGCGACGACAACGGGGACCTCAAGCGCCAGGCGGCCCGCTTCCATATCTACATGTACGAACGCGGCGATGACGAAGAGGAGAGCTACCCGAACGGCGGC
>CALCCX010000120.1 GCA_937900165.1 uncultured Acidimicrobiia bacterium
TTTTTTTTTTTCAAGCAGAAGACGGCATACGAGATATATCAGTGTGACTGGAGTTCAGACGTGTGCTCTTCCGATCTAATGTTGGTGCGATCAGCTTGTCGAGCAGGCGCCGATACAGCTCGCGGGTCCGCGGGCGCAGTTCTCGAGTGGGCAACCACCGCTCTGCATAGTCGGCGAGGGCCACCATTCCTGCCCTCACGTCGACGAAATCACCCAAGTCCTTGCGTGACTCCTGCTGGCGAGCCCAGCGCTCCGCGTCGGCACGGCGCCGGAACGTACGGGTCAACACGCCACCGTCGACTCTGAGCCGGACGTCGTAGCGGGCATCGCCACTCTTGATCGTGCGCTTGGAGATGGACGCCACCGACGGCCTCCCGGTTGAGGGAATCAGGAGGCAGCCGAGGGCTGCGAGGCGGACATCAACCTACCCATCACCAGTGACAGCGCCGGGCGACGAAGGCATCCAGTTCAGCCACCGGCACCCGAACAGCCCGCCCGATGTGCACCGTCTTCAGCTGCCCGGCGGCAATCAGCTCGTACAAGGTGGTGCGGCCGATGGCCAACACCGCCGCCTGTGCCGCTCATCCAGAGGTCGTCCGATGGAGTGCTTCGATGCCGGTGGTGCAGGGCATGGGGAGATCCGGTGCAGCGCGGCGTGCAGGGCCTGTGACTGGCGCGTGAGGGATTGTCCGAAGAGCGAAAGACTGCCGACCCTGAGTGGGTCGCAGAGTCATCCACTGCGTGAATATCGAGCAGGCTCCGGGCAGGACGATCCGACCGATATCGCCGGTAGTGCAGCGCCGTGCAAAACGTTACGGCTCGCGATTGTGAATCAGGATGAGATCGATAGACGACTCATCGAACACGCCGATCTGCAGCGGTTCGATCGCTGTCCTTGCAGGCAGTCATTGGTCGTTGTGTTGCCGGGCTGGTCCTGCGAATCTGTAGGCGTGATCTTTGGTGCCCACGTCAGATCCGCCGACACGGTCGAGCCAGCTGAGTGGATCGCGTCAGCGTGTCGCGGAGTGGCGGGAACAGTTGGTTGGTTCGTGCCCAATCAGTACCCGCTGGTTCTGCGTGTGCATGCGCCTGACCCGGGCATCGAGGACTGGTGGTCGGCCTACTGTGATCTATTCGACGTCATAGCGTCGATCGGGGTGCGACATACCTCCAGCCCGGATCAGGCGTGGTTCGCGGTATGGGAGGGCCACGGCTACGGCACCGGCACGACCCAGATCGCCTGGAAAGACCCGCCGCCCGATGACGAAACCAGGCGAGCGCGCGAGCAGGAGCGGGCGCGACTGAGAGAGGAGAGCGAACGCCGAAACACCGCAATCGGCGCCGCGTTGCGTCAGATTCCGTGCTTCGACCTGCCACACCGCAAGTACTACCTGCTGGCCGGCTCTGTGTCGGCGGCAACTCAGATTGAGTACCCCGGATGGGCGGGCTGGCACAACCCCGACCTGTTTTGGCCGGACGACCGTCGATGGTTCGTCGCAACCGACGTCGACTTCTGGTCGCTCTACATTGCAGGTGACCACGACTTCATCACCGAACTCGCCCGAAATGTCCCTACACACTCCGAACTCGTCGCCCTCGATCTCCAAGTCGAAGCGGAGGTCTGATCGCCTTCTCGAAGTGCCTCTGATGGTGTCGCGACGCATGGCGATCAGAACGATGCGCGCCGAGCGTCTCGATATCCAGCGCATACTGCGCCAGTGAGATCGCCGTCGTACCGCTTGTCGACCGCACACTTCGCCGCGCAGAATCACGACTTCAACTGATCCTGGCAGCGCCGCAGAACGGCCCAGGCCGTACGCCGCATAGTCCTGGTCGATGGCCTCGCGTACCTCCTACACCGAAGACGTGACTGTCGAGGCAGGCGCGCCCAGATGATCCCTACGTTGCTTCTTGTCGGCCTCGTTCTCGGCGGGCTGATCCACGCTCGCACGTCCTTCCTGCGGTGCTCAACCGTGCTGGTCGTCGTCGCACTCGCTTGGGGCTCTGGGGTTGGAAGTGCGGACGGAGCGGTCGTCACCTTCGTCGGTGGGGCTGCGATCGCCTTCGTCAACCTGACGACAGCGGCATCAATCTCGGCACTAGCCAGAAACGGCAGACGTTGGTTCGCAGGCGAGAACGCCGCAACCTCTCACTGAGCGCTAGGGCACCCGCTGGCGCCGCCGCTCCTTGTCCGCTGCAACGCCACCCGATAAACGCTCCGCAGAATCACGACTCACCGGTGGCCGAGGCCGTGCGATATCGGCCCAGGTGCGGCGCTCGATATTCGATCGCCTGCTGTTCGGCGAGAGTCATCTGTTCCAGCTCGGCGCAGGTAAGGCTCGGCCCCCACACCAGACCCGTCCATCGCGCGTCTATCGCGCGGCCGGGGAGATCCGCCCTGGTTCGCCGTAGACCTCCCAACCCGCTGACCGGCCTTTTCGCGCCGTCGCCGTTCGCTGGAATCCGCCTGACGAGCCTTCCAAACTGATGATGCGAGTTCGATTCTCGTCACCCGCTCTGACGTTCTTGGTGACCTCGGTCAGACGAGCGCCCCTGGTCCGAACGGCGCCGTGGCCACAATGCCGGAGCCGAATCGACGTGTCGGGTAAACGGACCGGCCCAGTCGGGCGTGTGCATGATGTGACCGGACGACAAGGAGTGGCCGTGAGCAACCACCGCGGCGAGCGGGGCCAGGCGGAGGATTCCCCGCCCCTTCACCCCGTTCCCCGGTTCGCGTCCCTGTTCGTCGACGAGTACCCGAAGATGGTGGCGCTTGCCGCCGCCGTGTCGGGCCATCGTCACCATGCCGAGGATCTGGCCCAGGAAGCGATGCATCGCCTCGACCGCAACTGGGGTCGCGTGCAGGGACTCCAGTCTCCCGGCGCGTGGCTGAGGCGGGTCACCATCAACTTGGCCCTGTCACATCGGCGGCGTCTGGTGACCGAGGCCAAGGCCCTGCTTCGCCTTCGAACGACCCCATCGACGCTTCCCCCGAGCGCCGCGGAGTACGAGCCGATTTGGAGCGCGGTCGCGGCCCTTCCCGGCAAACAGCGCGCAGCCGTCGCCTTGCACTACCTGGAGGACCGGTCCATCGACGAGATCGCCGACATCCTCGCTGTCGCCCCGTCGACCGCCCGAGTTCATCTACACCGTGGTCGGCGCGCCCTTCACGATCAACTGCCGGACTACGACCCTGCAACACAGTCGGACCTGCCCGGATCGAACGAGGAGATTCCCCGATGAAAGACGAACTTGACGCCGTCGAGGCTGCGTTCGACGCGCTGCGCGCCGACACCCGTCGGCTCGACGCCACCGAGCCACTGGGCCGAATCAGCGCAAACAAAACAACCACCGGGCAGCGAGCAGTGTTCCTCGGTGTCGCCGCGGCCTCCCTGTTGGTGGCCCCCGGTGTGGTACTAGATCGGAAGAGCGTCGTGTAGGGAAAGAGTGTAGATCTCGGTGGTCGCCGTATCATTAAAAAAAAAAAAA
>CALCCX010000121.1 GCA_937900165.1 uncultured Acidimicrobiia bacterium
CGGTGTATGACATGGCTACGACCACCGCTTACGAGCGGATCCCGATGTCCTGGGAAGAATACGAAGCATTGCCCCATGACGCTCGGGGCGAGTACGTCGACGGCGAGTTCATAGTGTCGCCGTTTCCGAGCCGCCGCCATCAGGACATCGCCCGTCGCATCGCCAATGCCACCGAAGTAGCCCTGCCCGTCGGCGTCCGGGTTTGTGAGGCATGGGGTTGGAAGCCTGCTGCGGATGAGTTCGGGCCTGATTTGGTCGTGTTCGACGAGACTGCCGAGGATGTTCGGTTGACTGCCCTCCCGCATCTGGCGGTGGAGGTGGTGTCGTCCGATCCGTGGCGGGATCTGGTCCGTAAGTCTGCCAAGTATGCGGCGGCCGGTCTGGTCCGCTATTGGGTAGTCGATGGCAACCCTGCGGGTTGCTTGGATGGCCCCGAGATCATCGAGTTCGTGCTTGCCGATGGTGAGTCCGAGTATCGCGAGGTGGGCCGCCACACCGGTCCCGACCCGGTCACCCTCGACATCGGCTTGTGCGAGGTCACACTGGTCCCAGATAGGCTCGCTGACTGAGATTCGGTCCTCGAATCCGGCGTCGCGACCTGGTCGATCGGAAATTCTGGATGAGGTCGACGGACCGAAACTATGTCACGGTCTGCTCGCGCTCAGTCGCCCAAGTGATAGCGCTGCCACGGTCAGCTGCCCAAGCGACGCGATGAGGAACCTGTCGCCTTTTGAGCAACTCGTGTTTCGTTTGTATTGGCTGGTTTCGACTTCGTCGTTTCTTGTCACACGCGCCACTTACGCTGATTGCTATGAGTCATGGCCGCCGAGGGCGCAGCGCAACCGCCCAGTTGGGTCAGCGCCCCAGTCGTGGCCGCCCGCCGATGGACGACGTAGGATCCAACGATGGACCGTTCACTTACATACCGGACAACCATCGTTTCCGTGGGTTACGAAGGCCGCGTCGTCGACGATCTTGTTGCGACGCTGGTGGCGCACGATGTTGAAATTCTCGTCGATGTTCGACTCACCCCGATCTCTCGCAAGAAGGGGTTCTCCAAGTCGGCGCTGGCCGGGGCTCTCGACCGTGTTGGCATCGAGTATCGACATGAGCGTGAGCTGGGAAACCCGAAGGACAATAGAGATGCCTTCCGGAAAGGTGATGAGTCGGCCCGGCGCCGGTATGAACACCACCTCGCCAACGGTGCCAACGCCCGCTACGAAGCCACGGTTGAACGCGCTCGGTCGAAAAGGATCGCATTGCTTTGCTTCGAGCGACAGCACTCAGAGTGCCATCGGTCCAGCATCGCAAACCGCGCTCTGGCGGGCGATCCAACATTCAGAATCCTCGAACTTTGACGGCTCAGCAACCCGGGCGGTGGCGCATTGAGGGTCGGAGAGCGGGACCTCAGCGTTACGATCCTCGTAAAGGCCGCCCCGGTTCTCACACCTGAATTGCAGGAGTCAATGTGCGTCGCGGCGATGACGCTGGATGACCGACCGGAATGGATTCGCCTTCATCCGATTCCGTTCAGGGATCTCGAAGACGACTCTCGATTCAAAAAGTACCAAGAGATCGATGTCCACGTGATCCGACCTTCTGCTGATCGCCGGCCCGAGTCCTGGACCCCACAGTACGGCACCCTGCGACTTGGGAGAACCGTCGGGACAAAGCATGGCTGGTCCGCCCGCCGCGAGCGGGTGGCTGCACTCGGCAAACACACTATGTGCGCACTCAACGCCGCGAATGCAGGAGGATCCGGACTCGGCGTGCCGTCTTTGGCTGTCGTTCAGGCAGCGTCTCCACCAGAGCTGGTGATCACAAAGCGCGCTGCTGACCAGGTGACAACCTGGCAAGAAAGAGCCGATGCGATTGCTGCCCGGCCGAGCCTCTTCGACGATCCCGACAAGCCGCGGCACGCGTTCGAAGTAGTGCCGTGGCGGTTCCAGTACCGGTATCGGTGTCTGGCTAACGGATGCCACGGACACCAGCAGCCAATCATTGATTGGGAGATCCTGACTCTCTGGCGCAAGGTGCGACACGATTCGGATTGGCAAGAGCTTGTGAAGGCCAAGTTCGAGGATGAGATGTGGGCTGTCGGGCGAGACTCGGTGCTTTTCGTCGGAAACCAGGTACAGCACCCCCAGTCATTCTTGGTGCTGAGCGTCTTCTGGCCACCACGACAACCCCTGCAACCCGTTCTTCTGAGCTAGGACGGGAGGAAGCAACTGTGACTGCGTACTTGTCCAATGCAGGGAAGGTTCCAACCCCGCGCCCGCGGGACCATTTGCCAGATTGGGGATCGCGACCATCTCTAGGCGAAGGGATTCACGACTGTCACGCCTCTGATCACCTGGCCGGCGTCCAGATCCTCGGTGTAGAGCTCGTCGCAACCTCCTCGCACGGCGGCCTCGACAATGAGGGCGTCCCACAGAGACAGGTTTGAGTCGGCCGCGGTGTCGAGGGCTTCGAGAACCAGGCCGGCGGTCGGTGGCGACCACCGGGAGCGTGGCCAGGGCCCGGTTGCCCGCTCCGGACCAGAGGTGCCACCTCGCCGCCGCCGACCGCGATCCAGATCACGGTAGGCAAGCCCTACCGTGGCTACCGAGGTCCACGGCGATTGACGAGGCTATCGGAAATGTCGCACTTGTCTGGCATGGTGAGGGTGTGGCGCATCAGTGACCGGGAGGACGAGGAGGTGTACGGTGTGTGACATGGTTGCGGCTACCGCGTACGAGCGGGTCCCGATGTCCTGGGACGAATACGAGGCGTTGCCCCACGATGCTCGGGGCGAGTACATCGACGGCGAATTCATAGTGTCGCCGTTTCCCACGATTCGGCACCAGATCATCGTGCACAGGCTCACCCAGTCGATCTGGGAGGCGCTTCCACCCGGCGTTCTGGTGGTCGGCTCCGTGGGATGGAAGCCTGCGGCCGATGAGTTCGGGCCGGACGTGGTCGTCTTCGATAACATCGGCGAGAACGCCCGGATCACCGGTATTCCCCATCTGGCTGTGGAAGTGCTGTCATCCGATCCGGCTCGGGACCTCATCCGGAAGGCTGCCAAGTATGCGGCAGCTGGCCTCGGTCGCTACTGGGTGATCGATCCCGATGGCCCCGTGATCATCGAGTACGTACTCCCTGCGGGTGAGAGTGTGTACCGAGAGGTCGCCCGCCACGGCGGTTCAGATCCGGTCACCCTCGACATCGGCGCCTGTGAGGTCACGCTGGTTCCGGACGACCTGGCAGGCTGACCGGCGCCCCTGTCGTCGTCGACCCAACTCTGCGGGCTTCTTCCCACGACCCTTCCAGCCCAATTCGGTGGTGGTGGCCCGGTTCACGAGTTCCACCCACAAGGTGCTGGCCGAGGCCGTCAGCGTTGCTTGAGGTCGTCGTGCAGGGCGGCCCGCCTACCCCCGGGGATTTTCTGTCACACCCACTCCTTACGTTCACCATATTGGACCAAGGAGAGACAGGAATGAAGCTGCTGATAGCAACCAAGCAGGGGCAGGGCGACCAGGAAGGCGACGTGTTCGAGGCGGTCGACGGTGAGCTTGTGGTGCTGCCAATCGGGTGCCAGATGGGCGTGGCCGGGCTGGTGAGCAACGGCCTGACGACCACTTTCACGGCAGTTGAGCGGCCTGGCATCACACTCGCCTCGTATCGGGCGATGCTCGGTGAGGCGATCTACGGATCGGAAGACGCCGGCGAGGATGAGCTCGATTCGGTCGTCGACAAGCATGTCGAGTTCGCCCGCCAGGCCACCGAAGGGAGGGTGCTGAGGTCTGGTCCTTCGGCCGGACCGCTGTGCGAGTGTTGCAAGCTCGAACAGCGCTACGGGAAATGAATACCGGCTGGTATCGGGGTGGCCGGCCAACTCAGAGATCGCTGTAGGGCCGGCTTACCGTGGATACCGAGGTCCACCGGCGAATGAGGGCGCTGCCATCGCATATGTCGCACCCGTCTGGCTTGGCGTGGGCGTAGCGCACCACGTGACCGGGAGGACGATGGAGGTGTACGGTGGATGACATGGCTACAGCTACCGCTTTCGGGTCTGTCCAGATGTCCTGGGACGAATACGAGGCATTGCCCCACGACGCTCGGGCGAGTACATCGACTCTTGAGGGGCAGGGCGACGCGGTCATGGGCCAAGCAGTCGATGGGGATGTTGTACGAACTTGAAGAACTTGCCGGTCCTTCTTTCGTCGAAGGGGAGCGTGTCGATTCCTTCCATCCACTTCTTGCTCGCCTCGAGTTGGTCGTCGACGAGGCGTGCGGCAGCCCTTCGGGAGACGCCGATCGAATCTGCGAATTCGTAAATAGCTTGACGGCTGAGGTCCTTGTTGCGTCGACCGTCACCGATGCTGAGGGCCAGCGTGTAGTCGCCGTAGAAGTAGGTCGAGACCAAGTCGTAGGCGGGTGTCACCCTCCACTCGTCTCCTGGCCGATATACAGACAAGTTCTTGGCATGGAGATCGCCGTTTCCGCTGAGGTAGGAGAACAGCACGATCCGCAACAGCTCGTATGCCGCCACGGTCGGGGCACCGGTCACGGCGGCCAAAGCGTTGATCACCTCGGCACTCCCAACCCGATACTTGTCGGCCGGGTAACGACCCAACACCTGGCATCCGTCCTCTTGGGCGATCATGCTCGCTTGGTCGCGATCGAATCTCGTCACGAGCAATCCAGATGCTCCCGCACGGTCACGTACGATCCTGCTTTCAGCGCACGGGATGCCGGCTTGGCGCGCAGCCGAGAGAAAAAACGCTTCGTTCTCCACGACAAACGGGAATTCGGGAGGGTTCAGCTTCAGAATCGATCGGCCTTCTGCCGTGGGGAAGGCGATCATCCGTCCCGAGACCTTTTCCTGAACTCCGGCGATGGCTGCCAACTCAGGATCCACTCCGATCGATCGCTCGTAGAGCTCGGCGAAGTCGAGGTCGCTCCATTCGCCTGCCGTGTGAGGGGTGGGTAAGGCCGCGGCCGTGCCGGCGGGAACCACCTGAACATCTCCGATCGTGTCCGCGCCAACCGCCAAGACGAGAGTGAAATCGTCGTCAGCCGACGTCTTGACTGCTCGACGAATGGCGGTTAGCCGACGACCCTCCGGGAGAAGGCCTGCGAAGAACGCCGGCACCGCTCCTGCCGCCGTGAGTATCGGGTCGGATATCACTGGCAATGTCGTGGCCACCGGCTCGCCCGGCCGTGCAAGGTAGTCCGGGTGATAGCGGAACTCGATGCGATCGTGATGGCGTTCGAGCGACGCGGCCAAGCGGCCGCTCTTGTAGATATCGGCAGTGTGACAGTCGATGAGGTCAGACAGGCGGTCGGTCATGACTCCAGCCCGACATGGAGCGTGAGGCCGAGCACGCGCAGGACTGCGTCGACCTTGTCGATTCGCACCGTCGGCTTGCCGTGTTCGAGCGAGTAGACAAATTTACGCGAGACCTCGGCTAAATCGGCGAGGTCCTGTTGGCCAAGACCTAACGATTTGCGGCGCTCCTGGACCGCCAGCCCGATACGAGCTGCGCTGTTGTGCATGTTCGTACCCATTCTGGTTATTCTAGTGAGTGTAGTTGGATTTCGAGCACGTTTGAGTATGAACATACACAAACGCGCCTTTTCATGGTAACGGCCGACCGGATACCGGCGATTTGGGAAAGATCGTACTCGTCTGAGCTTTAGGAGATCTTTGTTGATGGCCCCGTGCGCGTAGTCACCGGAGGCAACCAATCAACGGTGTGCATTCAGGCCGCCAAGGCGCGAACCTGTCGTACCCGTCTGGCATGGTGAGGGCGTGGCGCATCAGGTGACCGGGGAGGGCGAGGAGGTGTACGGTGTATGACATGGCTACGACCACCGCTTACGAGCGGATCCCGATGTCCTGGGAAGAATACGAAGCATTGCCCCATGACGCTCGGGGCGAGTACGTCGACGGCGAGTTCATAGTGTCGCCGTTTCCCAGCGGTCGGCATCAGGACATCTGCGCCAACCTATTCCTCGCTTTGCACGCCGCCGTGCCGACCGGCGTACGAGTCCGTCAGATGTGGGGTTGGAAGCCCGGTGCCGATGAGTTCGGGCCTGATGTGATCGTGTTCGACGAGACGGCCGAAGATGTTCGGCTGACCGCCATCCCCCATCTGGCAATAGAAGTGGTGTCGTCCGATCCATGGCGGGATCTCATTCGGAAGTCCGCCAAGTATGCGGCCGCCGGCCTGGTTCGCTACTGGGTGATAGACCCCCAGGGCCCCGAGATCATCGAGTTCGTGCTTGCCGACGGTGAGTCCGAGTACTGCGAGGTGGGCCGCCACACCGGTCCCGACCCGGTCACCCTCGACGTCGGCGTCTGCGAGGTAACAATCGTCCCGGACGAACTCGCCGACTGATCGAGACCGGCCGACACCGCTCGCCGAGGGCCAGGGCGCGGACCCCTATGCTCCCGCCCATGAGCGATCCCATCACGTCCTCGCCAGTTCTCGTCACCGGAGCGACCGGTTTTGTCGCCACCCACGTTGTCGAACAGCTCCTGGCCAAAGGCTATTCGGTGCGGGCACAGTGCGCGATCCCGACAAAGCTCGGCAGGGCTATCTGTCGCGACTCCCCGGCGCCGAGAACCTCGAACTGGTCAAGGCCGACCTGTTGGACCCTGAGTCCTTCAGCGACGCTGTCGCCGGAAGCGAATATGTCTTCCACACCGCCAGCCCCTACGTCGTAACAGTGAAGGATCCTCAACGCGACCTGGTGGATCCGGCGGTCAACGGGACGCTGGCTGTCCTAGAAGCCTGTGCCGCGACAACCGGCGTCAAGCGGGTGGTGCTCACATCGTCGATGGCGGCGACACCGACCAACCGGAAGGCCAGGTGCTTACCGAGGACGACTGGAACACAAAGTCGACGCTGATGTGCAACCCCTATTACCTCTCCAAGACGATGGCCGAAAAGGCCGCCTGAGAATTCGTGGACAAGCGTCCCGAGGGCTTTGACCTCGTCGTCATCAACCCGTCCATGGTCATCGGTCCCGAACACTCCGACCGGGTCAACACGTCGAACCAGATCCTGATCGACTGGACCACGATCAAGAGCCCGCTGATCCTGGCGCTTGAGACCCCCGTCGTAGACGTGCGGGACTTGGCCGCCGCCCACATCGCCGCGATGGAGACGGCATACGCCTCCGGCCGTTACCTCTGCGCGGCAGCAACCCACTCCTGGCGGGAGATGTTCACGTTCATCAACGGCGAGTTTCCCGAGCTCCGAATGCCCCGCATCTCCGCCGACGGCACCGTCGGCACGAAGCTCGCAAAGATGATGGCGATCGTGCAACCGGCCGGCGTCCGCGCCTATCTGCAAACCCACCTCGGCCGAACGTTCCCGATCGACAATGCCAAGATCCGCCGCGAGTTGGGCATCGAATTCCGCCCCGTAGAAGACACCCTGCGCGACACCTACACAGACCTGATCGCCAGCCAGAAGGTCGAAGTCGCCACCAGTCGCAAGTAGCCAGGCGCGGTCGGGAATGTGGAGATGGGTTCTTAGTCGAGTGTTCGGTAGAAGGGCAACGCAGGCAGCGCACTTTGCCAGAGCAGTTTCCTCGTTATTCACGAAATCGCCCTTCTGCGTTACTAATGTAGCGAGTGATGAACGTGATCGTTAACAACGAATCTTGGAGCGCAGGGTCCGTTCGCACCACGCTTGACGGATACAAGGCCTTCTTCCCCGCTGCGCTTCCGACATCGTTGAACTACCCGGCAACAACGGTCCAAAAGTTGACCGATGCCACGGCCGCTATCCACCGCCTCGCCGGAGCGAGCCGGCTAGTCGCCACGCCAGAAATCCTGATTGGTCCGTACGTTCGGCTCGAAGCCATCCTCAGCTCTCGTATCGAGGGCACGCAGACGACGATTGGCCAGGTATTGGTGTTCGAAGCGGCCGGTTCCACGGACGCTACCGGGGACTTGCGCGAGGTCGTCAACTACATCCGCGCACTTGATCACGCCGTGAATCGCCTTTCCGAACTGCCTCTCAGCAGTCGCTTGATCCGTGAGGCCCACGAGATCCTGATGGACGGGGTGCGGGGAGGGCACGTCAGCCCCGGCGAGTATCGGACGACCCAGAATTGGATCGGTCCCCCCGGATCGACACTCGCTTCGGCTTCGTTCGTGCCACCGCCTCCTGACGAGGCGAGAGATGCGATGGGAGCCCTCGAGCTGTTCGTCCACGACCGCAAGCTTCCCGACCTCATTGCGATCGGCGCTGCTCACTACCAGTTCGAGACGATCCACCCGTTCGTAGACGGGAACGGTCGGATTGGTCGGCTGCTGATCATCTTGATGATGATCGAACGAGGAATCCTTCAACAACCGGTGCTCTACCTCTCCGCCTACTTCGAACGTAACCGCGATCGTTACTACGACCTGCTTGACGCAACCCGGCGAACCTCGGATCTGTTCGGGTGGCTCGATTTCTTCCTTGACGGTGTCACCGAAATTGCGGCGGAAGCCGAGGACCGGGTTGTCCGGCTTACCGACCTCCAACGTGAGCTGCGAACCCGCCTCATCGAGGGTGGGGGAAGCCCCACCGCAATTCGGCTTGCCGAGCGGTTACTCGATGTTCCATATGTCTCCGTATCGGGCATATCGGTGCAACTCGAGGTCAGCTTCCCGACCGCCCAACGGGCGGTCGATGCCCTGGTGCAGCTAGGGATCCTCGAGGAGGTCACCGGCCGGCGTCGCAATCGTATCTACGTGGCGCACAACGTCATGGACATTGTCTATGGCGAAGTCGCGCCCGATCCTCCGATCAGCTGACGATTCTCGGCGGCCATGACAGGGGCGGGCGACCACTACGCGAAGGGATTTACGACCGTTACACCTTTGATCGCTTGGCCGGCGTTTAGGTCCTCGGTGTAGAGCTCGTCGCAGCCTCCCCGAATGGCAGCTTCGACGATGATTGCGTCCCACAACGACAGTTGTGACTCGGCTGCTGTGTCGAGGGCATCGAGGACCAGCCGACGATCGGTTGCGACCACCGGGAGTGTGGCCAAGGCCCGTGTGGCTTCGTCTGCGATCACTGGATCGAGGGGCGGAGAAAGCTTCCTCGTCACCGCCTCGCGAACTCGACGAGAACCTGTGTGCTGAGGATCGCCTCATCCCACCTGGTATTCAGGAGATCGGCTGCGACCTCACGTTTAGAGCCTGCGTCTCGGTCGTGGGCGTACGCGGCGACGTTGGTATCTATGAGTATCGTCGGCCGCCGAGACGCTCCTCGTACAGTTTTTCGCGCGTCCACGACCTGCCACCACTCCCAGACCCACCGTCGGCAGCGATGTCGAGAGTCTCCACGTACTCGCGGACCAACGCGTTGACCGACGTTCCTTGCTCCAGCGCTCGGATGCGCGCCTTGCGCAAGATTTCGCTGTCGATAGAGAGAGTCAAGTTCGCCACGGGATCAGTCTAGAACGGGTACACAGGGCGATTAGAGGCTGCCTGCGCGGTCTGACTTTCTTCAGCCAGCGCTGAGTAGCGGTGCGACTTCGGTGCCTAGTAGGCGGATCGACTCGAGGACTTGGTCGTGTGGCATCGTGCCCACG
>CALCCX010000122.1 GCA_937900165.1 uncultured Acidimicrobiia bacterium
AAGTCACGAGATCTTCCACTGACGCACAGCGATATGCGACTTGCACATGGACACCGACCCCACATGGTTCTTGGTATTTTTTTTTTAATGATACGGCGCCCACCGAGATCTACACTCTTTCCCTACACGACGCTCTTCCGATCTGTGCAATCACAACCCCGGTAGAGCTGCTGCCCTTGGCCGCATGCAATACTCCGTAGAGGGGGTTGGGCTCGCCCTCGAAATAGCCGATTTCTTCGCTGAGCCCGGTGTGTGGATCAACCAGGTTCACCGGGGCACGCAGTGGCCTTGGTTGACCGTCCATGAAATTCTTGTCGGTTGCCAGGTTCATTCCACCGGCACCCCTGCGAGTTTGGCGATGGTGTTTCGCATGGTCTCAGAGGTGCCAACGTAGATCGTTGCCGGGATCGAATCTCGCAAATCCTGCTGGATATCCCAGTCATAGAGAATGCCCCGTACCCCGAAATTCTGCATCGCATCGATCATGAATGGCGTGTAGTTCTCGCTCACGAACAGTTTGGTAACCGCGGCGGATTCGAGGTGGCTCTGAATCGAATCTCCGTCGCCGAGTCGAGCAGCCATGTCATAGATCGCCATTCGGCTCAGTCGGTGCCGCATGACCATGTTCGCCACCCGGCTGGAAACCTGCTGATGAGCGCCGATCGGCTTGCCATAGGCCTCGCGGGTCCGAGTCCATTCGACAACTTCTTCAAGCACTCTGGCCATTGGCCCAAGCGCCGCGGTCAAAAGCAAGGCGCGTTCCCAACCAGTCGATTCTGTGAGCGCGGCCAAACCGCCACCTTTGCGACCGATGACATGATCGGCAGGGACCACGACATCTTCGAAAATCACCTCGCCCATGGGGACGGTCCTCAGACCAATCTTTTCGAACTCTCGGCCGTATGAAGCTCCCTGCCAAGTAAGGTCGACCATGAAAGCGGTGAGAGCAAACGGAGACCGGCCTTCGGTGGTTTTGGCCCAGACCATGGCGACATCGCCTTGGGGTCCGTTCGTTATGAAGGTCTTGGTGCCGCTCAGGATCCAGTCACCATCCTCGTTCTTGACTGCCGAAGTTTCCATGCCGAAGGCGTCGGAACCGCCGCCCTCTTCGGTGAAACAATGAAGCAACTGGATCTCGCCACTGATGGCGCCAGGCAGGTAGCGCCTGCATAGCTCCTCACTACCAAGCAATACGAGAATCATCTGGATTCCGAACACCTGAGATATCGCGGCGTAAACGAACCCCGAGTCTCGGCATCCCCAGCCAAGGCCTTCAAAAGCGGCCACCTGCTCGGCCACCGGGCGCCCTTGACCCCCATATTGCTCAGGCATGCAGATGCCGAGCAGGCCTTTCGAGCCCAGCTCACCCATCATCTCCGCACTGAAGAATTCGCCGGCTCTGTCCCTGCGGGATCCGCCAGGAAAGGTCTGCTCCGCCCACTGCCTTGTTTCGTCCCGGATCTCGTCCAGTCGAGGGTTCTGCCATGGCTGCACGTCTGGCCGTCCTACCAGTAAGACTCTTCGGCTTTGCTCACGTCGATGCCGAGCGCCGCCTTGCCAACGTAGCTGAGACAATCGTCGCTTTTGGCCGGCATCAGACCGCCGCATCTGGCATCGCGATACAGGCGCTCGAGGGGTAGGCGTTTTGCAATCGTCGAGCCGCCGCATATACGAATCGCCATCGACCCCAGCCTCGGCGCCAGTTCTCCGACTATGTACTTGGCGCGATGGATTGCGGTGTTCGCCTCAAAGCTGCCAGGTGATTCGGTGACCAAACGTGCTGCCTCGTAGGTGAGGGCCCTGGCGGCTGCCAACTCGACGTCGAGCTCGCCGACCTGATGCTGAGTCACCCGGTCGTCAGCGGCGGTCCGGTCGGTCCCGGCTATGCCTTTCTTGGCCAGATAGTCGGTCATGAACTCAAAAATCGCGGTGCAAATTCCGAGATAGACACCGTTGTAGCCACCGACCTGCCAGTGGGGTTCGCGCAGAAGTTTGAAGAATCCGAATCCTTCGCTGCCCAGGAACAGCAATTCCTTGGCTACAAAGACATTTCGCAGATACATTGTGTTGGAAGACGTCGCCCGCATTCCGAGGACGTCCCACACGTCTTCGATTTCAATGCCGTCCGCCTCTTTTGGGACCGCAAAAAAGCTGAGGGTCGGAACCGGCCCCGACGTCTCTTCCTTGGATCGGGCGGCGACCACGTAGTAGTCGGCGAAGCCGGCCATCGACACGAAGGATTTCACACCGTTCAGTTCGTAGCCGCCGTCCACTCGCTCGTAGGTGGTTTGAAGCTGAGAATATTTTGCGCCAATACCGGGCTCGGTCGTTGCAGAAGCGAACAGCTTCTTGCCATTTACTGCTTCATCGAAAAGCCACTCGGCGAAGGCCTTCATCGCCTTTCCCCGGCTTCCAGGGATGGCGTCGAGATCCATCTCCGCAACGCCGCCTGTGACGATGTTGTGCATGTTGAAAGTCAGGCCGGTGGCTGCGTGGCCGATCCCGATCTGTTCGAGCATCTTTGTGTAGGTGAGGAAATCTGCGCCTAGTCCACCGAACCGTTCTGGCACCATCACCCCGAGCAGGCCCGCCTCGCGCAGGTCGTCGAAGTCGGCGACCGGAAAAGTGGCGGTCCTGTCGTATTCTGCAGCTCTCGTCGAAAAAACCTGACCAAGCTCGCGTCCGAGCTCGATAAGGCGCTGAGAGTCCATTCCCTGGCTCATCCATCCTCCCTGTTCGGCGCGACGCAACTCGGCCGCACCATTGTCCCTCGTGGAATCGTCCTAGATTTGGGCAAACTGTAGGGGTCCGGAGCTCGGCCTTCTACCCAGTGGCCTGATCCGAAAGTGTCTCGTCGCGATGGCCAGGGACCTTGTCAAGGATCCACGCCTTCATCAATGTCACAAAGGCCTCTTGTACGGGAACGCTTGGGAAACCATGCATGACCCCCGGGGTGGAATCATGCAGCGTCACTCCACCGTTGGATCGCTCGATGATCCGTCCCAGCCGACCCTGGCTGGCACGTTCGAATTCGCCCAACAGCGGGTCATCGGTGCCATACACGAACAGCACCGGAACCTTGGCGTCCACCATGGCTGCAAGAGGATCGAGGAGTTTCGGGCTTACCCATTCGAGTCCGTCGCTCTTGCGAATTCGACCGACCAGCTTCTTGGCAAGGTGGGACAGCTTCTTTCGCCCGAGCTTCGTGTAGTGGGCCCGAAGGACTCGATCCGACATCATATTCTTGAGCGTTTCAGGTTTGAGGGCACTCCTGGCGTAGTCACCAAATGACCGACTCCTCGCCATCCGCTCACCCTGAGCCTCGGTCCGGTCGTATCCAGCAGAGGGAGGCGTCGCGAGCAGAACGGCCCTTACCCCCTCGATTCCAGGGGCGGCGGACAGGGCAGTGCGGGACCCGAAACACGCCCCGACCAAAACCAGATCGCTCAGGCCCTGGCCGTGGAGGTAGGCCGCGGCTCCGTCTACATCGTCTGTAAAGGGATGATGGAGGTGGAGTCGCTTGATCTGACCTGTGCTCTCGCCGAGCCCGTGGTAATCGAAACGAATCGTGTGGTAGCCGTCCGCCGCCAACTCTCTGGCGAGCCTCACGGCCAACCGATTGCGGTGTAACGAAACGTTGACGGTGTCGCCGCCTTGAACCAAGACGATCCCCACCCCTCGGTCATGGCCGGTCGGCCTCGTATGGATGCCAAAGAGCGTGTCTTTGTTGGCCGGGAAGAACACTGGCTGCTCGTTGAGCGTGGATGCCGAAGCGTTCATGGGCTCAGCGCGCCGATCGATCTGGAAAAGAATGACACTGTGGAGTCAAACATCTGCTTCGCGTAGTCACGCTCCTCCTCGGATCGGAAGAGGTCAACGTGGAACCACCAGGCTTCCTCATGATCGACGAGTTCTACCGCCACTGTGGCACCGTCCGCTTGCCATTTCTCCACGAGTTTTTGGTAGCCGGCCCTCAGCTTGTCGCTGCGGGCCATTTGGATCAAATGCACAGACCGACCATTCGCCTCGAGCATGTCTGCCAATTCGCGCCCTCTGGCGTCCGCGAATAGGGGCCAGTCAATCGAGAAACCTGCGACATCGAGTGTTCCGGTCGCTTCGAGGTCTGCGGCCAGGTCTTTGGTCGTTCTGGGCTTGCTGCCTTCCTCGACCTTGCCCATCTCGACCATCAACAGCGCCCGAAGCAGATCGCGGAAGTACCGGTTACCGCTCGGACTCGGTTCCCACATGGCCAATGGACCGCCAGAATCGTTCGACGCCTCAGCGGCGGCCATCGCTCCGAGCCTGGTGCCCATGAACCCGAGAGACAAACTACCGGCCCGGTCAACGAGATGACCGGCGGCTAACCTGGTGTCTTCGATCATCGACTCAACTGTGATGTCCTGCCTCGAACCATCGCTATGACCCGCGCCAACATAGTGGAACCGCTGCACCGCGAACCCTGCCTCGGCCAGTTGACGGGACAACACCACCTCCCGGCGGTTGTTGCGCAGGAGTTCGGCTCCAAGAGGACTGCAGATCACCACCCCGGCCCCATTCGGATCTCGTGGCAAATGGGTCACACCAAACCGCTGCAGATCTGGAGGCCCAAAATATCCGGCCTCTGTGACGCTGCCGTCCTCACCCTCAAGAACGGCGCGTTTGGCTTCTTGTGAACTTTCCAACATGGGCTCCCTGTTACCCAGAAACGTATCCAGAGCATGATGAACCTCTTCCGTCTGGCCCTGATTCATGGCCCAACGCTTGGGTGCTCAACATGTCGTTTCGAAACCGCTCCTGCAATCGTCGAATGATAACCCGGCCGATGCAGTACGTTCGGAGCCGACACCTCGTTTGGCCAAAGATGGACGGCCGTTTGCAACTCGTCTCCCGTTGAGTAGGACATTGCGTCCGGTATCATCCATGGACGGCCAACTCACCGGAGACGACTGCTGTCGTCGCTGCGGTGCGAACCATCGAAACAGGGACAAAGGGGCACGCATGGCAACCGTGATAGACGAGATCCGCACCTACCTCGAGGACGAGGTGATAGAGGCGGACTTGGGCATTCCACTCACTGACGACACTCCGATATGGGACGAGGAATTAATCGACTCGATGGGGATCATGATCCTCATCGCCCATATCGAGGATGAATACTCCGTGGATATCGACGCCGAGGATGTCGACGTTGATCATTTCAAGTCCGTCCGCGCCATCGCTGCACTCATCGAGGCCAAGCGGAGCTGAGCGGGAATGAATGAACTCGAACCGGTCGACGCCGTTCCCGACCGACCGGGGCGCGCTGCCTGGTTGCCATACAAACGTCAGATCAAACGATGGGTCATCAGGCCATTGAAGTTGACCCGCGGGGTGGTCACCGTACCGAACACCCTTCTGTACGCGGGGGGACTGCGATCCAAGGCATCCCTCACCCTGCCCCAATTCCTTGGGATCGGGGCAGTAAAGGGAGGGACCACTTGGTTGCATCACAACCTCGCAGCGCACCCGGGACTCATGCTGCCATCCGACAAGGAGATGCACTACTTCGACCACCGCCTGCATCGCGGCATTGGCCGCTACTCGAGGGCATTCTCGGACGCGGGCCAACGAATTCCGGGGGAGATCACACCGTCGTATTCCACCCTTTCAGATTGGCGAGTCAGCTTGGTCGCGAAAGTGATGCCAGATGTCAGAGTCATCATGCTGATGAGGGATCCCGTCGAGCGGGCCTGGTCACATGCGGTGATGAAGCTCGCCCGCGAACGCCGGCGGGCGCCCTCAGAGATAGGTGTCGCGGAGGCGCTCACCCATTTTTCGTCAGCCGAATCCTTGAGCAAGGGTCACTATACGAAAACGATCGACATCTGGTCCTCCCACTTCGAAGCCGAGCAAATAATGGTGGGCTTCTATGACGACATCACAGACCGACCGTTGGAACTCTTGAAAGACATCGTTCGCCACATCGGAGCCTCGACCGACATCGACTGGTCAGCCATGCCATACGGACAGGTGATCGATCGAGGAGTTCGAGGTGGCCCCGATGTCGTCGGCTCCTCGACACCTACCTTGCCCGACGAGCTGCGCAATGCTCTCCACGAGCTTTACCACGATGAGCTTCACAGGCTCGCAGACCGCTACGGCCAACCCGCGACAAATTGGCTAAAGCGCGCTCAAACGTAAGGGTACGCCGGGTCCTCGGATCGTTTCCAGACAGATGACTCTGGCGGAGTATTGACGTTGTTGACCGCTGAGCTTGGCTGACCTGGCCACTCCACTTATCATGCGCTTCGCCGCGTACTGCTCTCTCAGGGTCAGGCTCGCCGGCAGGCCCATTGCGACGGGCCGGAGAGGATCGCTAGAAAGGATCGGATGCCGGGTCGACAGTCACAACGCCTCTGGCGCAAATACGCCCTTCTAGGCCTCGCATCGCTGGTCCTGGCAGCCTGTTCGGATCAGACTCTCCCCCTCAACACTTTAGACCCCAGGGGCCCGATCGCGGAACGCATCGACAGCCTGTTCTGGCTCGTCTTTTGGATCGCGGTTATCGTCTTTGTTCTCGTGCAGGGCGCCCTGCTGGTGGCAATCGTGATCTTCAGAGACCGGAAGGTCGACGGCCAGAAGGAACCAAAACAGATCCACGGCAACGCCCTGCTCGAGGTTGTCTGGACCGTTATCCCCACGTTGATCTTGGCCGGCATTGCGGTTCCAACCATCGGCACGGTGTTCGATCTTGCAGAATGCCAGAGCGATTCTTTCGAAGTCGAAATAGTCGGCCGCCAGTGGTGGTTCGAATACAGCTACCCCGACTACGGCATCACCACTGCGAATGTTCTGGTCATTCCGACCCAGACTGAAGTTTGCGCCAGCATGACTTCCGAAGACGTGGTGCACAACTACTGGATCCCCAATCTCAACGGCAAGCGGTATCTGGTGCCTGGAAGCGACACCGAGCTACGCCTCAACGCCGACGAATCCGGCGAGTACTGGGGCCAATGCGCCGAGTTCTGCGGCCTGAGCCACGCCAAGATGCGCGCCAGGGTCATCGCACTCGACCAAGCCGATTTCGATCTCTGGGTTGAAGAACAACAGGAGGTCCCAGAACCGCCCGCCGAGGGCACCCCAGAGTGGGAGGGACTCCAGGTCTTCATGCAAACAGGTTGCGCCGCCTGCCATGTCATATCAGGGGTGAACGAACCGACCAGACAAGAGGTGACGGTTGTCGCACCCGACCTGACCCACTTCGCGAGCCGAGGCGTCTTCGCGGGCGCCACCCTACCGTCTGGCTTCAACCCGACCCAGGAAGAGAGGGAGATCGCCCTCGCCGCCTGGCTCGCCGATCCGCCGAGTATCAAACCTGGATCCTTCATGCCAGACCTCGGTCTGACGGCCGAGCAAATCGAAGTACTCATTGTTTACCTCGAGAGCCTGGAGTGATCCACTGATGGCGACCATCGCACCACCGCGGACCCCAACGGTCTTCAAGCGGCCACAATCGACAACGGGCTTCTGGTCGTGGATCACCACGGTCGATCACAAGAAAATTGCGATCTTGTACGGCTACACCGCCTTCAGCTTCTTCATCATCGGAGGCGTCGAGGCGTTGCTGCTGCGGATCCAACTCGCAGGTCCTGACGGAACGTTTCTGACCGCGGCCCAATACAACGGACTGTTCACCACCCATGCGGTCACGATGATTTTCCTCTTCGTGATGCCAATGGCGTCCGCTTTCTTCAACTACCTGCTACCGCTGATGCTCGGCGCAAGAGATGTGGCGTTTCCGCGGATGAACGCCGTCTCGTATTGGATTTTCCTCTTTGGCGGCATATTCATCTACTCGAGCATCATTTTCGGAACCAATCCCGCTCCGGTTGGAGGCAACCTGCCTGGCGGCGCCCTAGATGCAAGTCCGTTGGGTTCGATCCCAGGGGGAGGCTGGTTCCTATACGCGCCAAACTCTGGCCCCCAGTTCTCGCCAGGGACATCCATCGACTACGCCGTTCTCGGTCTGCAGATCCTGGGCGTCGCATCCCTGATATCTTCGGTGAACTTCATCGTCACCATCTTCAACATGCGTACCAAGGGCATGCGGCTGTTGAGGATGCCGGTGTTCGTTTGGATGACCATGATCGTCGCTTTCCTGCTGCTCTTTTCGCTACCCATCATCGCCATCGCCTTATTCATGCTCACCACCGACCGACAGTTCGGCACTGTGTTCTTCGAGGCCGCTTCAGGTGGAGATCCCATTCTTTGGCAAAACCTCTTCTGGCTGTTTGGCCACCCAGAGGTGTACGTCCTGATACTTCCGGCAATGGGCATCGTGTCCGAGGTATTGCCGGTATTCTCTCGCAAGCCCCTTTTCGGGTATCCGGCGATTGTTTTCGCCGGGGGTGCCATCGCTTTCCTGGGATTCGGCGTTTGGGCGCATCACATGCTGGCCTCCGATATCCCAACGGTCGCCCAGGCTGCCTTTGGCCTCTCGACCATGACGATCGCGATCCCCACCGGAATAAAGATCTTCAATTGGATAGCCACGATCTGGGGGGGACGAATACGGCTCACCACTCCCATGTTGTTCTCGCTCGGGTTCGTGGCACTATTTGTGATCGGAGGACTTTCAGGAGTCACCCATGCTGTCGTCCCCTCCGACTGGCAGCAGACAGACACCTACTACATCGTGGCCCATCTCCACTACGTGTTGTTCGGTGGCGCCATTTTTGGACTGTTCTCCGGCATCTACTACTGGTTTCCGAAGCTGACCGGTCGGATGTACAACGAACGTCTCGGCCAGATTCATTTCGGTCTCATGTTCTTCGGAATGAACCTCACCTTCGGACCGATGCACTGGCTTGGCCTGCAAGGGATGGTCAGACGGACATGGGTCTACTCGGCCGACACGGGGTTGGGTCCGTGGAACCTGGTGGTGACCATCGGATCGTTCGTCATTGCGACGTCGATTTTGGTGTTCATGTTCAATTGGACCTGGTCAAAACGAAAGGGAGAAATCGCCCCGAACGACCCCTGGGATGCACGAACGTTGGAATGGACCATCCCTTCGCCCACCCCAGAGTACAACTTTGGGGTCAAGCCGACCGTTACGGTGCTCGACGACTTCTGGCACCAGAAATACGATGAGGACGACGAGGGGCGGGCGGTCCGTAGACCAGAGGCCGACGAACTCGTTGATCAGCTGATCGAAGCAAACGGAAATCCGGAAACCGAGATCCGCCTCCCGGCCCCGTCCTATTTCCCCATCATCGCCGGATTCGGAATGATGCTGCTCGCCTACGGAATCATCTATCACACACGCCCGTGGGGGATTCCGCTGATCGTTATCGGGATCCTCATGCTGGTTTCTTCTCTGCTGGGCTGGGGTGGAGAACCGGTCGAGGAGGTCCACGAGGACGCCGGCGTAGACCCAACGGATCCGGAGTCAGATACCGAGGTCGTCAACCCAGACCCGGAGTCAGCGCCTCCCGAACTTGTCGGGGTCGATGACCGATGACCGACATCGCCCACGACGACCTGGACGAAGCGGCCGGCGAACACGATTCGCATGGTCACCACGAGTCGACAGGAGTAGACAACCGCAAGCTGGGAATGTGGTTTTTCCTGTCCTCGGAGTTCCTCTTCTTTGGGACATTGATCACCAACTATTTGATCTTCAAGGGCCGTGACTTTGGACCTGGTTCGATCTATCCGGTTGAGTTCTACGACATTCCGTTCACCTCGATCAGCTCCTTCGTGCTGCTCATGAGCTCGCTCACGATGGTGCTGGCCCACGCAGCTCTGGCCAGGGGCGACCAGAATCAGACGCGGACTTGGTTGGCGGCAACGGCAATGCTCGGATTGGTGTTCGTCTCAGGCCAGTTTTTCGAATTCACCGAATTCGTCCTTGAAGGGCTGAAGCTGAGTTCGAACCCGGCGGCGTCTGCCTTCTACCTACTCACCGGTTTCCACGGCATCCATGTTGTCGTCGGGGTGGTGTTACTCCTCTCGCTGTGGGGCAAATCAGTGCGACAGCCAGAAGGTTTGTCACCCGAACAAGGTCTCAACGTCGAGCTGGTCGGACTTTATTGGCACTTCGTCGACATAATCTGGATCGTCATCTTTGTAGTTGTTTATCTCATCCAATGAGGGGGCGACCTTGACTCAAGCGGCGCAAGTCCATCACCCGACGACCAAGGACTACATCAGGATCGCGGTCGTCCTCGGAGTCCTGACGGCTTTCGAGATCGCCCTTTTCTACGTCGAAGGGGCGGTCGGCGAAGACATGCCCGGCTGGGTTTTCCCATTGGCTCTCATCAGCCTCAGCGCGATCAAGTTTGTGATGGTCGTCGCCTATTTCATGCACCTTCGTTATGAAAAGCCGATGCTGAGCCGGGTTTTTTCGATTGGGGCCGTGTTGGCACTCAGCCTGTTCCTGATCGTCCTCGCGATCTCCGGCCGAATCGCGATTTCTGGATGATCTCCTCCGCGTGAGATCGACAACCGAGGACCCTGGATGACCGGATTAGAGATGCAGGCGGGATTTCCTCCTTGGCACCCACACTGGGACGTATGGGCTTTGGTGCTCCTACTCGGCGGCGGCTATTGGTATGCAACCACCAGACTCCGCCCGGTCGACGAGGAAGTCGATACGGTAGCCGCGAAGAAGAAAGCTCTGGCTTTCGGGGTCGGAGTCCTTGTCCTCTGGTTCGTGTCCGATTGGCCATTCAACGATCTGGCAGAGGAACGGCTTTTCTTCTTGCACACCATTGAACATTTGGCACTCGGCCTAGTTGTGCCTCCTCTGTTGCTGGTAGGCACACCCGCGTGGCTGCTTCGAAAGGTATTCGCGAATCGATTCACCATCCGGGTGTTTCGACCCCTCGCCCAGCCGGCGTCAGCCTTTTTTCTTTTCACCGTGATATTTGCCGGGATGCATTGGCCACAGGTGATCACCTTGATGGTGACCGTGCCGTTGGCACACTTCCTCCTACACGCACTGCTGATTACTGCCGCGTTCATCACATGGCTTCCCGTTTTCAGCCCGATTCCAGAGATTCCGCGCATGAAACCGGGCACCCGAATGCTCTATCTGGCCGCCCACTCATTGCTACCGACCGTGCCGGCCTCATTCCTCACATTCGGTCGAACCCCCATTTACCGCGTCTATGAACAAGCACCTCGGATCTGGGGTATAGATGCTCTGACCGACCAAGCCCTCGCCGGCCTTGTCGTAAAACTTGGAGGAGGAGCCGTTCTGTGGGGAATGATCACAGTCATGTGGTTCAGGTGGTACGCGGATGAGAAACGCTGGGACCGAATCGAACAGGACCTGCGAAACGTCCAATGAATGCCAAATTCAGACGAGGCGGATGATTGCCGACGCTTCGCCTTCCTCAGCGCCCTCGGGCTCATGCGGTTCCGCAAGCTGAGCAGCGATGAGGGCCAGCAACGCGACCACGATGCCTACACCTGCGATCGCGGTCAGGACCTCACCTCGAGTTACTGCCATATTGGGCCGAGACGCCATCAGAGACGCGAATGCGAGTATCAGAGCGGAGACCGCTATCGCGATGACTGAAGCAAAGCTTCGGTATCTGATGAGAATCGTGCCGAGCGGGATGACGACTACGAGAATGACCAGGGCCGCGACAATCGGGATGAAGAGGGCGTTGGCGATACGCAACCGAACCTCTTCGGAAGATTCCTCCAAATCGCCCAACGCCTTCGGCTGGCCGAAGGCCTGAGTTACGATGCCGATCATCGCTCCGAAGCCGGAACCACCAAGAACGAGCGCCATTACGGTTGATCGCACCGACAGTAGGGCGGTTCCGTTCAGGCCTTGGTCGTTGACGGCCGTGAGGATGCCCATCCCGATCACTCCGAATACGAAGCCAAGCAGAGCCCCGAGGACCGCACTCCCGGCGGGGCCACCGCGCAATGCGTGGCGTGGAGAGACGAATCCGCCCATTGCCCTGGCGACGACCGCGATCACACCACCGAAAAATGCAGAGGCCACACCGACGGTCAGGCTCGCGGCCAATGGCGTGACCTCGATCCCCGGTCCGGCCGGATCGCCAATCGTGGTCAGACGAGTGAGCAACAGCGGTGAGGACAGGACGACGCCGAACAATCCGAGGCCGGCTCCTGCAATGGCTCCCGTCCTTGCTGAGGCTCTCAGCCGATCCGATATGGCGCCTGGCTCGATTTCCTCAGGCTCTACTGCCGCCAAAGTGGCGGTCTGAACCGGCGGGACCGAGACGGTCGAGCCGGTTGGTTGCGCCGGCTCGACCTCGGGAGCCTGGGTGGCTACGGCCAGAGGTGTTTCGGCAGGCTCAGGCACGGATTCGGTCACCGGGGCCGGCTGCGGCGAGGTGGTGAGCCCGCCCTCGCCGGCCCACGAGGCGAGCACTTCGTCCACCGAGACACCCTGCGCCTGGGCCCTGGCCTGGGCGGATCGGACGACCAACTCGGAAGGAGTTCCTGCCATCTTTTCGGAAACGGCTGCGACGATATCGGACATCGGGAACCATGATAATCACCGGAGCGCCGCGCTCAACCGTTCCCGACAGCCAATCATTTGGTCTGCGAACGATACCAATCGACAGTCCGCGAAATCCCATCCTCGAGGCTGGTTGGATTGGCCCCGAAAGTGTCGGCAAAATCTGAGTGGTCGACGACAAAGTCCTCTTCGAACTCATAGAGCATCTCTATGACTTCGCCAACCACCGGATTGAACTTTCCGATGAGACGCAGGATGAGTTTTGGTGCACCGACGGCCTTTCCTTTTGTCCCGGCCGCCCGGTAGGCGAGGTCTACAACCTGGCTCGTGGTTCGGGTCGGGGCGTTTGGCACGTGCCATGCCCGTCCGAGCGAGCGCACGTCTCCGCCAAGCGTGACGAGGGCGTCGGCGAAATCGTCAATATAGGTGTAGCTATGAAGGCGATCGGGATCGCCGAGGACCGAGGCGTTCTTACCGGCGAGAACCTTCGGGAACACCCTTTCCGCCAAGGAGGACACCAAGACACCAGGACCATAGAAATCCGATCCCCTGCCCGCCGTGGCCCGCAGGTCGCCGGCCGCGTACAGATCCGCGAGTTCGGTCGCCAAGGCCCCTCGCACCGCACCCTTCTTGGTCGTGGCCGCATACGCCATGTCTTCCGTCATCGGCCTATCGACGGGCCCATACATATACAGGTTCTCGACGGCAACGAGGACTGCGTCGGTTGCCGCGGCTGCAGTGGCTACCCCGGACTGGAGCGAAGGGAACTTCTCGGACCATTTGTTGTACGCAGGCTGGGCAGCCTGATACACAACTGACGCGTCCTTGATCGCCTCGCGGGCCGTGACTGGGTCGGTGACGTCGGCCTTCACGTGGTGCACGCCCGGGATCGTCAGGCCACTTCCGGTTCGGGTGACAATCGTGACCTGATGGCCACGAGCCACGGCTTTCCTGGCGATTCCGGTCCCGACCGGTCCTGCTCCAATGACAACATGTCGGTCTGTGTTCATTTTCTCTCCGTAGTAGGTTCGCACAGCGTACGTTATCCGAACAGTGTTCGTTTGTCAACAGATGTTCGGAAACCAGGTATGATCACAATGTGCCAACCCAGCCCATGACCCGCCGCGAGAGACTCCGAGAGGAGCTGGTCGCCGAGATCAAGAATGCTGCCAGAACTCGACTCAACGAAGCGGGCGCCGCCGAGTTGTCACTCAGGGGCATCGCCCGGGACGTCGGAATGAGCCCTGCGTCGCTCTACACCTATTTCGACGGTCTCGATGATGTGATCACAGCCCTGATCGTCGACAGCTTCGACGACCAGGCCGCCGCGATCAGGGTTGCCGCCGCCGGTGCCCGTTCGGTCCAGACTCGCCTTCGGCGCGCCACGGTCGCCTACCGGGACTGGGCACACGAACATCCAGAGGAGTTTCGACTTCTCTACGAGAGCCCGATCGCCGGATACCAGGCTCCAGAGGACGGACCGACGGTGGATGCCGCAATCAGAGTCATGACTCCGTTCATGGAATTGCTCCACGAAGCCTGGACGACCGGCGAGATCGAGGCGCCCCCACCTGGCCCTCCAATCGACACGAAGGCAACCGCACCGAGAGTCGAAGGGGGAATAGATGCCGACTGGCTGCGGGTCGGGATCGAGACCTGGGCGCAGTTCCACGGGTTCGTATCTCTCGAACTCAACGGTCACTTCCCCCCAGGCACCGCATTGGACGACGTCTACGACCACCTCATCGACAACATCACCACCCGTCTCGGATTCACAGACTGACGTATCGAGCGTGCCCGCCGTCATCGTGTTCGACCTATTTCACACGCTGATGCAGTGGTGGGGTCAGTAGCCGAGCTTCCAGCCCTGCTCAAGGCATGGCCTCGGAGGTCTTGACGGGTGGCACGCCTGTTAGTCAGCGTCCTCCGATCGGATGGTATCTAGCCTGACGAGGTGGAACTGGTTGGTGTCGCGGTCCTGGCGGGATTCGTTTTGGCATTCGCCCTGGTGTCTCGGCGGCTTGAGACGACGCCGGTCACCGGGCCGATGCTCTTTGTCGGCGTCGGCATCCTCCTTGGCTCATCCGGAGTGGATCTCCTCGAGGTCGGGATGGACCAGGGCACGGTCAGAGTGCTGGCCGAGGCAACCCTGGTGCTGTTGCTGTTCACCGATGCCATCCGCATCGACCTCCGTCGCCTGCGAGATCAGATCGACCTCCCGGCACGGCTTTTGGGAATCGGCCTGCCGCTGACGGTGATCGCCGGGACCCTGCTGGCTGTGGTGATTCTCCCGGGTTTGGGGATCTGGGAGGCGGCCCTGGTAGCCGCGATTCTGTCGCCGACCGATGCTGCCCTTGGCCAGGCGGTGGTGTCGAATCAGAAGGTACCGGCCCGGATCCGCCAGGCGCTCAACGTGGAGAGCGGTCTCAACGACGGCATCATGTTGCCGGTCATAACATTGCTGCTGGCTGCGACAGCCGCTGGCGTCGACCTGGAGACACCACAGTTCTGGGCTCGGTTCGCGGCTCGCCAGATCGGCTTCGGAGCGTTGGTGGGAATCGCGCTCGGTTACGGGGGTGGGTGGCTGATCGTGCGATTCTCGAATCGCGGTTGGATGGATGGGGCCTTCCGCCAACTCGCCACATTGGCGGTTGGAGTGGCGGCCTTCGCGGCGGCTGAGTCGCTAGGAGGAAACGGTTTTGTTGCCGCCTTCGTGGCGGGCTTGGCTTTCGGGGCCGCCGCCCGCGAGCACTGCGACGGAGTGTATGACTTTGCTGAGGACGAAGGTCAGTTGCTGGCGCTGCTGACGTTTCTGTTCTTCGGAGCGGCCCTCGCCGGCCCGGCCCTCAGCCAACTGACCTGGCAGATCGCCCTATACGCCTTGGCCAGCCTGACCATCGTCAGGATGGTGCCGGTCGCCCTGAGTCTGGTGCGTTCCGGCCTGCATCCAGTGACGGTGGCCTACTTCGGATGGTTCGGGCCGCGCGGCCTGGCTTCGATCGTATTCGGCCTGTTCATCCTCGAGGAAGCAGACTTGCCCATGGGTGACGACCTGTTCCTCGTAGTCACCTGGACTGTGCTGGCCAGTGTCTTTCTGCACGGCGCAACCTCGGTTGCACTGTCCGAGCGCTATGCGAGCTGGTTCTCTCGCCGAGTGGTCGAAGCGATGCCTGAAGCCGACGAAGTGGAAGAGATGCCGACTCGATAAGCCGATGCGGCCTCTACTGAGCGCACCCTCACGATGCTCCGGGAACCCCGCACCAACGGGTGACTTGGCGCCGATCCGGGGCGTTTTTCCAATCCGCGACCGCGCCGTGCCGCCAGTGCGAGAAGGCCTACCTCCCTCATTGCTCGATTCCCTCTTGACCTTCCTCTCATATGGAAGGCGTACGATGGTGCCTGGCTCGACTCCGGCGCGAAGGAGGAGACGGAGATGTTGAACACATCTGAGGGTGGCGCGCAGGCAGAGAGGCTCCGAGGCGCGGACATTCTGGTGATAGGTGGCTACGGCGACGTGGGTACCCGCGTCAGCGAGCAGCTGGCCGGTCGTTTTCCTGGCCGGGTCTTGATTGGAGGCCGTCGTGGGGCAGCCGCACAATCGTTGGCCGATCA
>CALCCX010000123.1 GCA_937900165.1 uncultured Acidimicrobiia bacterium
ATGCCGCTGGAAGAACTCACGCATCAATTGACGATGTCGGGGTTGAACTTGGAAGGGGTTCAACAGGTGGGTGACGACACCGCCATCGATCTGGAAGTAACGAGCAATCGCCCCGATTGCTTAGGGCATATTGGCGTTGCCCGTGAAATTGGTGTACTGTTTGGTCAACAGTTAAATATCCCTGCTGCGAAACCAAAAACGATACCAGAAAAAACATCGAGTCAGACAGCGGTAACAATAGAATGCGAAGAGCTTTGCCCACGTTACATTGCACGGCTGATTCGTGGCGTGAAAATTGGCCCATCTCCCGACTGGCTGCAACAACGCCTGCAAACATTGGGTATTTCTCCCATTAACAATGTGGTCGATATCACCAACTACGTACTGATGGAATGTGGGCAACCCTTGCACGCCTTCGATTTCGACAAGCTACACGGTCAGCAGATTGTCGTTCGACGGCCTCGTGACGGAGAAAAACTTGTCGCCATCGATCAACGTGAATACCCCCTAACGACCGACATGTGTCTGATTGCCGATGCGGATCATCCGGTTGCCATCGGCGGAGTGATGGGTGGGCTGGAAACAGAGATCGGAGAGGACACCGTCAACGTGTTGATCGAGTCGGCCGATTTCGATCCGATTTCGATCCGCACGACGGCACGGGCGATTTTTTCGTGTACGCCTCGGGCGACCCGGACCGGGCCGACGAGATCTGGTCGATCGCCGAGCGTGAGATGGACAGCTTCGCCTCGTCGATCAGCGAGGACGACCTCGCCGGTGTGATGGGCGATGTCGTCCGTGTCGAAGAGATCCAGGGTCTGGGGCCACGCACGTGGTTCGACACGGTCACCTCAGCGGCCCTTCTGCACTTCGACAACGAGGCCGTCGATGTGGCAATCGTCGAGGTCGGGATGCTCGGTCGTTTCGACTCCACCAATGTCGTCCACGGCGACGTGGTCGTCATCACCAACGTCGGTCTCGACCACAGCGACGGAGCGGACGGCTGGCGTGCGGACATCGCCCGCGAGAAGGCCGGAATCGTGGAGCCCGGACGCCCGGTGGTGGTGGGGGAATGCGACGACGGACTACTCGACGCCATTGGTGCGGAGTCGCCCTCCACGGTCGTGGCTCAAGGTCGCGACTACGAGGTCGGCTGCAATCAGCTCGCGGTCGGGGGGAGACTGGTCGACCTACGTACTCCACGAGCCGAACACGACGATGTGTTCGTCCGGTTGCACGGTGAACACCAGGGCCGGAACGCGGCAACCGCAATCACGACCGTCGAAGAGTTCCTCGACGCCCCTTTGTCCGAGGAGATCGTCACCGAAGCCTTCGACACGGTGAGCGTGCCGGGTCGCCTCGAGACCGTCCATCGTGGCCCCGTGGTGCTTGTCGACGCCGCGCACAACGTGCCCGGTGCGCAGGCTCTGGCCCGGGCGGTCGACGAGGATTTCGGGGGCGGATCGCGGCGGTTTCTCGTGATCGGCATGCAGGACGGGCGTGACCCGGAGGCGGTTCTGGATGCGCTCGATGCCCGGTCCTACGAGGTGATCGTCACCTGCACCGCGCCCACGGCCCGTGGGATCGACGCGGACGAACTGGCGTTGGCCGCCCGCGCCGCCGGAGGTAGAGCCGACCCGGTCGTCGATGTCGCTGCCGCGCTCGATCATGCGTTGTCGTTGGCCGCGCCGGACGATCTGGTGGTGGTCGCGGGCTCGACGACTGTTGTGGCCACCGCCTTGCAGATCGTCGAGGAGTGGTGAGAACGGCCCAGATCGGTTAGGTCACGAGGCTCAGTTCCTGCGGGGGACTGGCCCGAAATGGTGCCCATGGCCCATCGATTCACGTCGTCGTGTCTGCCGATGTCCTACCCATGGGAATCATTCGCCGCATACGGCAGAGCCTGTCGCAACGAGGAGATCGGGGAGCCGCCCTCATCGAGTATTCGCTCGTCGTCGGCCTCGTCGTGATGGGCTCGACCGCTTCATTCGAGATGATGGACGAGCGGGTCGAGGCGAACTACTCCCAGACGGCCCAGGACATCGGCCAGGTCGACCTGAGCTCGTTCTCGGTCACCACCACCACCACCACGACGGCACCGCCCACCACCACGACGGCCCCGCCCACTACGACCACGACGACAACCACGACAACGGCGCCGCCCACCACCACCACGACTGTCGCCAGCAGCGGTGAAGCGGAGATCAAGTGGAAAGACAAGTCCTACGAGAACTTCAAGGGCTGGGTGGCGAAGGCCAGGATCAAGTTCCTGGACGAGAACGGCGATCCGATGGTCGGTGCGGTGGTCCAGGTGACCATCACCCTCGACGACGGCTCGACCAAGGTGAAGACCTCCACGGTCACCAACAATAAGGGCAACAAGTCCTTCGCCTGGAGCGGCCTCGACGACGATGACTTCGAGGTCACGTTCACGATCGATTCGATCCTCTACAACGGCCAGAACTACATCCCCGACGACCCGAGCTTCGAGGTCGAGGCGGACGACTGACCCATGCGGGCCGGCGACGACTGATCGGCAGGGCGACGCCGATAGCGTTGCCGGCCATGGATCGCACCCTCGTCATCTGCAAACCCGACAGTGTCGAACGGGGTCTCGTCGGCGAGATCCTCGGTCGTTTCGAGGCGAAGGGCTTGGTGCTCGCGGCTGTGGAGTTGCGTACGCTCGACGCCGACACGCTCGCTCGGCACTACGAGGAGCACGTCGGCAAACCGTTCTACGACGGCTTGGTCGAGTTCATGGGCCGCGGTCCGGTGGTGCTCGTGGTGGTGGAGGGCCCCGAAGACACCTGGAAGGTCGTGCGTCAGATGATGGGTGCGACCAATCCTCTCGAGGCCGCGCCGGGCACCATCCGTGGCGATCTCGGTACCCTCTTCACCGAAAA
Organism: uncultured Acidimicrobiia bacterium; assembly: GCA_937900165.1. Classification (GTDB taxonomy): domain Bacteria; phylum Actinomycetota; class Acidimicrobiia; order Spongiisociales; family Spongiisociaceae; genus SZUA-232. The sequence goes on from CALCCX010000123.1 coordinate 2,904, forward strand.
CCTCATCCACGGCAGCGACTCGTCGGAGTCCGCCGCTCGTGAGATCGAAATCTTCTTCCCCTCACTCTGAGTAGGCCGCTCGGCGCAGTTCGTAGGTCTGTTGCAATTCAGTGACTAGCCGCGCCTACACTTCCCGCAGCGGAGGGAGTCGACCGTACGGGTCATGGCCTTCTGCGTTCTCGTCCACCACGGCAGCGAGGCAACTGAATATGGCCGCAGAAGCATTCTTCAACTTGTTCGGCAGTGGCTTCCGATCGGTGATGGGCCGAGACATGGCGGTCGACCTCGGCACCGCGAACACCCTCGTTTACGTCCGGGGCGAGGGCATCGTGCTCGACGAGCCTTCCGTGGTCGCGATCAACACCCATGATGGCAAGCCGCTCGCAGTCGGCCACGAAGCCAAACGCATGATCGGCCGGACCCCCGCGAACATCCAGGCCATCCGGCCGCTGAAGGACGGCGTGATCGCCGACTTCGAGATCTGCGAGAAGATGCTGCGCTACTTCATCCACAAGGTGCATCAGCGCAAGTGGGCGAAGCCGCGTATGGTCATCGCCGTTCCGTCGGGAATCACCGGGGTCGAGCAACGAGCCGTCCAGGAAGCTGCCCAGTTCGCCGGGGCCCAGAAGCCGGCCTACATCATCGAGGAGCCGATGGCGGCGGCGATCGGTGCCGGCCTCCCCGTGCAAGAGCCGACGGGCAACATGATCGTCGACATCGGCGGCGGCACCACCGAGGTCGCGGTCATTTCACTGGGCGGTGTGGTGGCGAGCCAGTCGGCTCGCGTCGGCGGCGACGAACTCGACGACGCGATCGTCCAGTTCGTCAAGAAGGAGTACAGCCTCGCTCTCGGCGAACGCACCGCCGAAGAGGTCAAGATGCAGCTCGGTTCGGCGGCCCCGCTCGAAAGAGAGCTGCGGGCCGAGATTCGTGGTCGGGACCTCGTCACCGGTCTTCCCCGCACGATTGTGATCGGTACCGAAGACATCCGCGACGCGATAGAGGAGCCGGTGGCTGCGATCTGCGACGCGGTGAAGTCCACACTCGACAAGACCCCACCCGAGCTCGCCGCCGACATCATGGAGCGAGGGATCACCCTCGCCGGCGGTGGCGCCCTTCTCCAGGGAATCGATCAACGGCTGGCCAACGAGACCGGCATGCCGATCCAACTCGCACCCGATCCGCTCTATGTGGTCGCGATCGGCTCCGGCCAGGTCCTCGAGGAGTTCGAGGCGCTGCGAGGCGTGGTCTTCGGCTCCGGCGACGTCTGAACCAGCGCCCGTAGATCATGGCGCTGGCCCAGCGGACTGGGCGGTCCCGACATCGACTGGTCCTTCTCGCGCTCATTGCGATCACACTGCTGACCGTTGATCTCAACGGGTTCGGGCCAATCGAGTCGGCCCAGCGAGTCACGCGTGACGCCATGCAACCGGTCACGTCGCTGGCGACCATCGTGCTCTCACCGGTCGGTGACGCGTGGAACTCCGTCTTCAACTATGGCGACCTGGAGACTGAGAACGCGGCG
>CALCCX010000124.1 GCA_937900165.1 uncultured Acidimicrobiia bacterium
TCGACGAGGTGGTATCAGGCAGCATCTATGTGGCGGTCGGTGGCAATGGACGAGCCGCTAAATGGGCTGATCCTTTGGGGAGCCTGGCTGCTGAGTTGGTGGCGACCGGGCAATGGACCGACTCTTTGGATCGCTCCGGATTCGCCGCTTGTTATGAAGGCGAACAAGCGTGGGGAGGTGCCGAACTCATGATCGGCCGCTAGGCACCGACGGTGTGCCCGGGTGGTCAGAATCAGAACGGAACGGGGCCGTTGCCAAGAACCGCGACCGAAACCACAGAGTCAGATTGGTCGAGAACTGCCCCAAGAATGGCAGGCGCAGAAAACATGTCCGGTGCTTCAATGACCACTGGCATGCGTTTGCCCTCGAGCGCGCCGCCCCGCGAAATGCTTACACGGCCCGACCACCTGTGGCCATCCGCCGGCTCATCCGACAGGTGGGCCTCCACTATGTCGAGCACCTCTTTACCGTCGCTGCTGAGGATCTTCACATCACCATTGAACGCCATCTCGTGAACCTCTCTCTCGAACAGTGAAGCCTACTGAGGTCTCATCGGTGGTTCTGGCCGGCGAGTACAGTCTTGTCGATGCGTCGTCTCACCGGTGCTCTCCTGGGAGCCGTTCTCGTACTCGCCGCCTGTGGCAGCGATGAAGGCCCGGATCCGGACGCTTTCGGGAGTCCGGTCGTGGACGGTGTATTCACATTTAGCGTAAGTGGCTTCGAGTGCGGATCGGTGGAGGTCTCCCGCGGGTCGATACGAAAGGCTGCGATCGCCCAATACTGCCTCGTCGACCTGACAATCGTGAACACCGGAACCCTGGCCCGCCGCTTTGACTTCGAGGCTCAGGGCATTTTTGACGAAGATGGCGTCGAATTCCCCGCCGACCTCGAGGCAAGTCTCATCATCAACCCCTCCAGAGTGGTAGCAGAGCTCGCCCCGGAGGAATCGCTTTCCACGAGAATCGTGTTCGATATTCCCAACCCTGTGGCCATCACAACAGTTCATCTCCATGAAACGATCTTCTCGGACGGCGTGGTTACCCCTGTACGGCCTTGATATGCGCTTCGTGAGGGGGTCAGGCTTGATCGCGGCTGTAGCTTTGGTGACCTTGGCACCCCAGCCGAACGGCGCCGCGTCTGCGGATGTCGACTGCGAGCCGTGGAACCCATTTACCCCAGAGCTGGTCATCGAACTCGAGACCCGATTCGCAAATCGAAACGTCACTGGGGCGATCACCGATCTTGACCGCGGTTGTGAATTCGATTTGCGACCCGGCCAGGTGCAATCCACCGCGAGCGTTGTCAAAATCACCATCATGGCGGGCGTCCTGCTGCGCGCCCAGGACCAGAACCGAGAGCTGACCGGTACTGAACGCTCTCTGACGTCCCTAATGATGGCCGAGTCAGACGATGCATCCGCCACAGCGCTGTGGATTGGCTTGGGCGGAGCCCCTGCACTACAGGAAACGGCCGACCGCTTCGGTCTCGATGACACAGTTCTCGTTGAACCCAAATGGGGCGCGTCGCTCACGACCAGTCGTGACCAGGTGGAGTTGTTGGGCCAAGTCCTGTTCGGCGATGGACCTCTTGAGGAACAGGGTTCCGTCGAGGCCAGGGCCTTCATGGAAGCCGTCGTGCCGTCGCAGCGTTGGGGTGCAACCGTAGGTCTTCCGGACTCCTGGTCGGTGCCCATGAAGAACGGGTTCTTCGACTCGATCCTCTGGGACTGGCGGATCAATACGGTGGGGTTCGTCGATCCGCCAATTCGGGATGGCTACATGTTGGCGGTGCTGACAGACGGATGGCCGAATGAGGCGGCCGGGATTGATGGAATCGAGATCGTGACCCTGGCCATCAACAATCGGCTCAATCGCGCCGCGCCACCTGCCCACCCTTTCATCGATGTGGCCGAGGGGGCGCACTACGAGGCTGCTCTCTCCGAGTTTGTAGCCAACGGAATCATCGAAGGTGTTTCTCCGGTGTTTTTTGACCCGGCTGGGAACCTGACACGCGCCCAGTTCGCATCGATTCTGTTTCGACAGGCCGGATCTCCCGAGTCGGGCGACGGGTCTTCCCGGTTTTCCGACGTCGAACCCTCTTCGCCGCATTTCGGCGCAATATCCTGGCTGGTCGCTGAGAGCATCACGTTCGGCACCTCCGAAGCCACTTTCAATCCAGCCGGTGATATTTCCAGGGCGCAGGTGGCGGCAATGTTGTATCGATGGGCGGGCTATCCACAATCGACGGGTATCACCCCCTTCAGCGACGTCCCGGTCACTGCCTACTTCAACGACGCGGTCGCCTGGATGGCAGAAGAAGGCATAACTCTCGGAGTGACCGAGAACTTCTACGGCGCCGCTGATTCGCTCACTCGTGGCCAAGCCGTCTCCCTCGTTGCAAGGGCGAGCGGATAGGCGGCGCCGCGACATTCGCTGACCCGTGCGGCGGTAGTCTGGTGTAGTAACGCCTGGAGGTTCAGATGGAGTTCGACTATCCGGAAGCGGCGGAACGGGTCCGCGAGAAAGTACAGGCGTTCCTGTCTGAGCACCTGCCGGTTGGTTGGAGCGGAATCGGAGCATTGGAAGGGCCGGCTTTCGACGATTTTGTTGCCCGCTGGCGGGCGAAACTGTACGAAGGCGGCTGGTTGGCCGTTGCCTGGCCCCAAGAGTACGGGGGTCGTGGCCTATCTGAGGTCGAGCAGGTCGTTGTCGCCGAGGAGATGGTCAAGGCGGGTGTACCGGATGGCGGGTTTGCGGACTCGTTCGGCATCAGCATGCTCGGTAACACGCTGCTCCACTTTGGTACAGATGAGCAGAAGAAACATTTCCTGCCACGCATCCTCTCTGGCGAATACACGTTCTGTCAGGGTTACTCAGAACCAAACGCCGGATCCGATCTTGCCAACGTAGGCACCAGGGCCCTCCAGGACGGAGACGAGTGGATCATCAATGGCCAGAAGATCTGGACCTCCGCCGGACACCTCGCCAACTGGATTTTCCTTCTTTGCCGAACCGACCAGGATGCACCTAAACACCGCGGGATCACTTTCATTCTGTGTCCAATGGACCAGGAAGGCGTAGAGGTCAGGCCGATTCGAATGATGTCTGGTGCCTCGGAATTCAACGAGGTCTTCTTCACGGATGCGAGGACCTCCCGCAACGACGTGGTCGGGTCTGTCAACGATGGCTGGCGGGTCGCAATGTCACTATTGGGTTTTGAACGAGGTGAACGAGCCGCGGTCATGCCAATTCAGTTCAGGGCCGAACTCGACAGACTGATCGCCATGGCGAAGGAGAACGGAAAGGCCGATGATCCACTCATAAGAGATCGCATCGCTCTCGCCTACTCCAAGGTCGAGGCCATGCGTTACATGGGATATGGCGCTCTGACCCGTTTTGTCAACGGCGTCACCCCTGGACCAGATGCCGCCATCACCAAGATCTACTGGAGCGAATATCACCGGGAAGTCACCGAGCTGGCGATGGACATTCTCGGAGTGAGAGGTTTGGTGCCCACAGGGCGCAAGTCGACCTCGGCGTTCGCGACTGACGCGCCCGGTGCTCCCAACTCCACAGCCTCGTGGCAGGCGACGTTCCTAAATTCCCGGGCCGGGACGATTTACGCTGGGACGAGTGAGATTCAACGCAATATTGTAGGAGAGATGATTCTCGGTCTCCCCAAGGAGCCGAAGCCGCCGACCTAGGGGGCCGAGCATGGCGACGGATCTCCTTTCTGTATCCGACCGGCTTGGGGCGTCGGATTGCGAGTTTCTGCGTGTGAGCGGGATCCTCGCCCAACCAGTCAATGCCTTCACCAGCCTCGGGTACATTGCGATCGGGCTTTGGTTGATCCGACGAGATGGCGCGAGGCGGAAGTCCGGTTGGCACTCGCAGCGGATATTCGGAGTCATCCTCGTCACCTTGGGACTCGGCAGCGTCGCCTTTCACGGTCCCCAACCCGTAGGCGCACGTTGGCTCCATGACATTTCGATCATCTTCGCCCTCCTCTTTGTCGTGTTTTTCGACTTGACGATTCTGCGAATCCTCACACCAAGAGCAGCACGGCTTACCGGGTTGGCCATGGCCGTGGCTCTCGCCGTAGCGGTCTCCGTCGCCCCGGATGTTGGTACCTCCTTGGCGATCCCGATCGTTGGCGCCTTGGTCCTGGTCGAGATTTGGGCATACCGAGGGTTCCACCGATCCAGTCCCGATCGCGACCGAACCAGGACCGCCTACGGCGCGATCGCGCTGCTTCTCTTCGCTGGAGCGACGCTCAATCTCCTCAGTCGCACCAGCGGGCCGCTTTGCGATCCGACCAGCATCATTCAGATGCACGGTCTGTGGCACCTACTCACCGCAGCCACCTTCGGGGTGTGGTCCATCATCGCCTTTAGGAACCGACTTGTGACGGGTTATCGAGCAGATGCATGAGTTGTCGTCAAACCTCGCCGCGTCCGCCTGGGTTCGAGACGCATGCGCCGCCACCCCTTGTCGGCGCGCGTACGCCTCTTGCGTCGGGGGTCTGTTCGCAGCATATGCATTCGTGTATGCTGGATTGCATGCAGAGTACTAGTGTTCGCATCGATCAAGCCACTCACCGAGAGCTCAAACTTCTTGCTTCAGAGTTCGGCACCACCGTGGGTGAGACGGTGGCACTGGCTGTGAGGCGCCTTCGCCAGGATCGCATCGGCGAAGAGTTGGCTGCTGGGCTCACCTCTGACGAGGTCGAGTGGCTTGATGCTGACGTCGGGTGACATCACCCAGCTCGATCTTGGACCACCCGCCGGAAGAGAGGCCGGCTTTCGTCACCCGGCAGTCGTAGTGACCGCTCAGCGGATCCTTGATGCCGGGCCCAATGTGATTCAAGTCGTGCCTTTGTCCACCACGATCCGTGGGTTCGGGTCTGAGGTTCTCGTCGAACCCGATGGCGAGAACAACCTCACACATGTTTCGGCAGCCCAATGCCAGCATGTGCGAGCTGTCTCGATCGAACGGCTGGACCGAGTCGGGGGCAACGTCGGCCCTGTCGCTCTCGCCCAGATCCGAGATGTCGTCGGACTGATCCTCGACATACCCTCTTAACCTGGATCCACCGACTTAGGGAAGCGAGTCGCCCGGTGGGCCGCGCCGCTGCTCAGAACAAGAAGATTCTCTGCTTTCACCAGATGTGTTGCCGGTCGAGATCGACGAACACTTGCCACCACTGGCGAGGCGGGCGAAGAGCCAAACCGTGCGGTGGATCCAGGCTTAAACCATTCGGCTGTCCGATCAACCGATTTCAGGTGAGAACAACCTTTCCGCACTACGCTCTCACCGTGGCCAGGCGTGGAAGATCGAGAGTGCGGACTCAGCCTGTAGTGCGTCAGCTTCCTTGGCGCACGGTCCGCAACCATCACGGCACCCTTGCCATCCTGACCGACGACCAGATCGATCGCATCCATCAAGCCTCGCTGAGGGTGCTTGAAGACCTCGGTATCGAGTTGTGGAACGCCAAAGCTCGGGATCTGTTCAAGAAGGCGGGCGCCAAGGTGGAAGGAGAAACCGTCAGAGTTGGCCGGGACCTGATCGAAGCGATGTT
>CALCCX010000125.1 GCA_937900165.1 uncultured Acidimicrobiia bacterium
AGCCCACGACTTCCAGTGGCGCGAGTGGGTTTTCAGTGGCTCGGCCCTGGCTTCGTCGACGATCAGGTCGACGAGGGTGCCGCCGTGCGGGGCGATGAGTTGCTCAGCCACGCGGTATCACTCTCCGTTCAGTATCAAAGGGAATTTCAGGTGGGAAAGGCGACCCGAAGGCAACGCCCAGGGTAAGTCTACCGAGGTCTGTGCCCCGGACAACCCCGCAGCCCTTGAGGTGTTCACGTATTCCATCGGATCCGGCTTTCTTTACTGAGGTCAGAGGCTCAGCCTGCTGTCTGCTGGAGTCTCGAAACGCGTGTATTCAGCTCGCGATAGAGGCGGGTGGTGGTGTCCGTATCGAACCCGATGCCCTCCAAGCCTCTGAGTCCTGGGGTCATCCGATCGAGCATTTCGTGGAGCCGGCGGCGGATTAGTCGTTGCGGGATGCCGAATCGCTCGGCGAATTCGACGAAGTAGCGGGCCGTGAAATTGTCGTCTCGGCCGTCGAGCTTCATCGCCATGCGTTGGTTGAGGCTGGGGTACGGGAGGGATGACAGGACGTCGTAGATCGGTGTCGGCACGACGAGCGAGCCGGCCTCTAACCATTGAACTGAGAAGTTCTTCGCATGAAGGTCTCCGTTGCCGACTGCCCAACTAAAGGCAATGAGCAGGACTAGATCGAGGACGGCGGGGATCGGAGCGCTGGCAACCTCAGTGAGTCGTGTCGCTAACTCGTTGATTGTCACCCTGTACTTGTCCGCCGGGTACCGGTTGAGCAGCTGGCAGCCGTCTTCCTGGGCGATTCTGACGAGCCGGTCTACGGCGTCCATGCTCCTGTCGAACCTTTCGATCAGCAGGCCGTCCATTCCGACCATGTCAGTGACCAGTTCGTTTCGGGGCACCGAGAACCCTGCCTCCCGCGCGAGACCAAGGAAGAAGTGTTCATTCCGGACGATGTGGGGGAACTGACCCGGTTCGAGTTTCAAAAAGGCCGGTCCGTTTGTCCCCTTGATCGGAAACGAAATCATCGAGTCGGACAACTTGGATTGCACACCAGCGATCGCCGCATCGAGTTGGTCAACTCCTGGATCGATGGACCGTTGGAAAAGGTCAGAGAAGTTCACCTGAGATGGATCGGTCGGCAAGTCGACACCAAGAACCTCTGGTTGTTCGCCGGCAGGAACAACCCGCACATCGCCCACCGTGTCGGTTCCGACCGCCACCAACAGAGAAAGCTCGTCATCGGCGGATGTTTTGACGGCCAGGGTCAACGCGGTAAGCCGTGCTCCTTCGGGCAACAACCCTGCAAAGTATGCCGGAATCGCGCCGGACCTAGACAGGTAGGCATTGCGTCGGACGGGGAGAGTGGACGCTATCGGTTGCCCATCTGCCTCAAGATATCGAGCCAAGTAGCGGAACTCTGTGCCGTCAGCAGTGCGAGTTAGCTTGCCCGCCTTGATCTCGCCCTTGTAGACATCGGCGACTTCAACCGAGGTCGCTTCGTTTGGGCGCATCAGTCGGTTTCAACCGAGGGCGCGCTGGGAATTGCCACAACGTTCAGACCCAACACTGACGCGACCGAAACCAGCGTCTCGATCGCAACGGCGGGTCCGCCTCGCTCAAGCCTGCCGATCGTCTGGCGCTGCACACCACACATGTCTGCCACGTCCTGCTGCTTCAGCCGGAGTATCTTGCGGCGGGAACGCAGTCTCTGGCCGAGTTGTGCAAGCAAGGCGATGTTCGTTTTCTCAGACATAGAACGATTATGGCCGTTGGTTCAGATTTTGACAAGCCTATTGTCTGACAAGACGAACAAAAGAGCAGTCGGCGGCTCTCAATCATCTCGCATCTTTATCGTTGTTCGACATGTCGAACAACGTGGCTGAATCAACAACTCCAAGCGACTCCGGGTGATGAGTTCACGGTCGGTTGCATGGTCTGAATTCTTGGTAGAACGATCCTGGCTTCCCTGTCGCCGGGATCCGTCCATCCCCAAATCTCTGTGACGGCTACCAGCCAGGACCGCTCCGCAATCGCTCAACTGTTGTGGTGGAAATGCCGTTATTGCCACTGTGAGTGACCACGGGGATCTCACATCAAGGGGGCCGCGGCGGGTTGTCGCGCGTGGTGGCACACCTGTGGCAGCAAGGGGAGATTGCCTTGGGTGCCAACCGCATTTTGATTGTCGACAGCAGCGACAGCATTCGTTTTTTGTTGGCCAGGACGTTTGAGGCCTCGGGTTTCAAATGTATTGGAGTTGCCGACGCCGCCTCAGCTGCCGAGGCGGTCGAGTCCGATCCTCCCGATCTGGTCATCCTCGATCAACTGCTTCCCGGTCGACTCGGGACCGAACTGCTCCGCCAGTGGCGTTCGGAGGGAGCCCTATTCCCGGTCATCATGATTTCGAGCGCTACGTCCGACCAGACCGTGGTCGAGGCGTTCCGGCTCGGAGCGTCGGACTTCGTTCGTAAACCTTTTTCTCCGATCGAGCTCGTCGAACGGGTCCGCCATCAGCTGAGCCTCGCCACCCGCCTCACCGCCTGATGGACATTTCCCCGGTCCTGGCGCGAATTCTCGCGGTCGTCGCCGTGATGGGCTTTACGACCCTTGCCATCGGATACGTGTTCGTTCGCGAGTACAAGAGCCGCAAGCGAGGCCGACTCCGGCGACGCAGACTCAGATACACAAAGGTTGTCGCAGAAGTCACCGCCACCCCAGATCGACTCACCGAAATCGTCAACCGATACCGCCACGACGCCGAATTCGTTTCGGTCCTCATCGAATTCGTCTCCCTGCTGACCGGCGAGCAACGACGGCAACTCCGCCAGGTCGCCAAGTCGAGCGGGCTGGTCGGCCGGCGAATCAGGCTTCTGCATCGGGGAGACGTCGCCGAACGTCTCCAGGCCGCCAGGGAACTCGAACATCTGGTTTCCGAAAACGACTTGGCTCCTCTGCTCGTGGCGCTGAAGGACGATGTCGCGGAGGTTCGGGTCAACGTCGGGTTGATGCTGGCCAGGACCCATCAGGGTTCGGCCGTCCAGGCGATCCTGGCCATGATGGAGGTCGAGGAGGAATGGGCCGTCACCCGGCTGGCGGACGGTCTCCACTTGTTCGGCGCTGCCGCTGTCCCCCAGATGGCCGAGTACCTCACCAGGCGTGGCACCCATTCGGCGATCGTCGCCAGAGTGTTGGGTCGGTTGGGCGACCTGGAGGCCGAACCCGCGCTGATCGATTCATTGGGGTCCAATCAGGCTGACACCAGGGCGAGGGCGGCTGCTGCTCTCGCCACCGCTGGATCCCCTAGAGCCCTCGATCCGCTCCTCGACGCGTTGCACGATGCGCAATGGGAGGTGCGGGCCCAGGCCGCCAAGACTCTCGGCACCACCCACGAGGCGAGGGCGGTTGCCCCTCTTGGCTACCTGCTCCAAGACGAGGCATGGTGGGTGCGTCACTATTCGGCCGAGAGCCTGGCCAAGCTGCCAGGCGGCATCGATCGACTCCGTATGGCGCTCAACAGCGACGACCAGTTCGCCCAAGAGGCGGCCATGGGGGTGCTCATGGCAGTACTCGGACCCGATCGTTTCGACGCCGGGTCCGGTGGCGCCAACGACGAGGTCGCTGACGCTGCGCTGTGGGAGCTGGACGCAGGATCGGCGGGCTGAGGCAACGATGTCTTTTTGGCAGTGGACCTCAGCGTTCGTCCTCTTCTTTCTGTTCCTGTCTCAGGCTCGCCTACTGATCCTGGCCGTCGTGTCATACATCGAGGTCCGTTCCGTCAGGCGCCAGACCGAGTCGCGTCGCAAGATCGGAAGAGCACACGTCTGAACTCCAGTCACACTGATATATCTCGTATGCCGTCTTCTGCTTGAAAAAAAAAAAAAAAAAAAACAATCAAAAACAAAAAATAAAAAACAAAAAACAAAAAATAAAAAGAACAATAAAATTAAACCAACAACGTAAGAC
>CALCCX010000126.1 GCA_937900165.1 uncultured Acidimicrobiia bacterium
TTTTTATTGTTTTTTTATTTTTTTATTTTAGTTTGTTTTTTTTTTCAAGCAGAAGACGGCATACGAGATATATCAGTGTGACTGGAGTTCAGACGTGTGCTCTTCCGATCTCAGCAACCCCTGACCAAGGGCATTGTTGATCTTGTGCGCGCCGGTGTGGGCCAAATCCTCCCGCTTCAGCAGCACCTCCACCCCAAGCCGTTCTGACAGTCTCGCTGCACCATGCAACGGGGTTGGCCTTCCGACATAGGTGGTCAGCAGACCGTGGAACTCGTCGAGAAACGACTCGTCTGTCCAGGCCTGGTCGAAGGCCTCCTCGAGCTCGCCAATCGCCGGAATCAGCGTCTCAGGGGCGAACCGGCCTCCGAACTCACCGAATCTGCCTCTGTTGTCTGGCCGCTCGAGTTTCATGTCTGGTTCGCTTTCTGGACGAATGCACGGATCAGTTCGGGGTCTTTCACACCTCTGCTGGACTCTAGGCCAGAAGACGCGTCGACCCCCCACGGGCGAACCAACCGTATCGCTTCTTCGATATTGCTCGGATTGAGTCCGCCCGCCAGAACGAAGCGCCTCTCGGTGTTTGGAAGGTCAGATCTGGCGACCATTCGGCCAGTTCCCCCGAGCGCGTCTGGGTCATACGAATCGACCAGCGGGATCTCCGTGGCTGGTACGTCTCCAATATCGAGTTCTCCAGAACGAACCGAACGCAGGACTCGCCACCCGACGTCAACGGCAATTCCACCGATCTCGGCCGCGGCCGGGCCGTATGGCTGGACTGCGCTGGCCCCTACCCGCTCGATGGCGGCAACCATGGCAGAGAGATCCGGTTCTTCAGTGAGAAGAACCACATCTATGCCGACTCCATCCGCCAAACCAGCGGCCCGGTCGAGGTCGACGAACCTGGGAGAGGCCACTATGTTCACAAGCCCGATCGCTTCGGCGCCGGCGTCGACCGCGGCCTCGATATCCGCCTCTGTTCTGAGGCCGCAAACTTTGACCCAAGTCATCGCCCCGCGTCCACCATCTCGGCGATCGCCAAAGACGGGTCAACGTGCTTGACGAGGTATTCGCCGATCAACACCGCATCGAACCCAGCCCCCGCCATACGGCGTGCATCCTCAGGTCCCTTGATCCCGCTTTCCCCTACCGTCGCTGCCACACCCTCCAACATGGGTGCGATGCGTTCGGAGGTCGCGATGTCTGTGGTGAAGGTGGAGAGATCACGGTTGTTGACCCCGATGATGGTCGCTCCAGATTCGAGTGCCCTCAACGCTTCAGACTCGTCGTGCACTTCGACAATCGCAGCCATGCCAAACTCACCGGCCGCGGCGAGCAGTTCGACGAGGGCCGCGTCATCGAGGATGGCCACGATCAACAACACTGCATCTGCGCCCATCGCCCTCGCCTCGGTGATGTGAATCGGGTGGAGTGTGAAATCCTTGCGAATCACCGGGAGGCCAACGCAAGCCCTGGCGTTGGCCAAATCGTTCGATTCGGCTGAGAAGAAATCCGGTTCCGTCAAAACCGATAGCGCGGCTGCTCCGCCTCGCTCGTACGACTCGGCCAAAACGGCCGAGTCCAGGTGGACGTTGAGCGGACCCTTCGAGGGTGAGGCACGTTTGATTTCGGCGATGACCGAGAGCCCGGGCGATAGGAGTGCTCCGGCGAAATCGCGGACCGGCGGCGCCGTTCGTACGCCGGCCTCCAATTCTGGGAGCCGGGCAATCAACTCAGGAAGCCGATGCCTAACGGCTTGGACAATGCGATCGAGCACCGGAGGATGCTACCGGCCACCAGTAGCGCCCGAATCATCCGGAGCCAGGCGACGCAGATCTCTACCCGTCTCGGGGTGCTCCGACCATCGGTAGATCGACGACGAGCGCTGACGCCTTTCCTTCATCCCATTCCAGCGATACAACAGTTCCGGACTGGGCCTCTCTGCGGACTAAGCCCATGGCGATTGGAGCTCGAAGTTCGAGAGATTCGCCAACGGAAGTTATTCGACCCAACTCCCGGTCGGCCCCGACAATGGTGGCGCCGATCGGCGGAACAACGCTGTCCTGCAATTGCAGACCGGCGAGGCGCCGGTTGACCCGACCCCTGGTGTTGATCCTGGCGACCAGTTCTTGACCGAGGTAGCAGCCTTTGGAGAAGGAAACCGACACGTCCACCAGCCCAGACTCCTGGGGAATCGTGTTGTGATCGACGTCGCGACCCATGACCGGTTCCCCTGTCTCGATCCTGATCGTTTCGGCTGCGATTGCACCGACTCGCACCGCTCCCGCCTCTTCGATGATTCCGGCGTCCACACCGGCCACCAGAACTCTTTGCAAGGGTCCGAGGGGGGCATCGATGACTAGCACGGAGTCCGCCTCACTCCAGCCTTCGACCATGTCCACGACCCTGGCAACCGTCGACCTCGCCTTCGCTCCCCAAACCTCGAGGATCGACCTGGCATCAGGTCGCAGCTCGACATCCACCCGAAACCGCCAACCCGCCAAGGCCTCGAGTGTGGCTTCGGCCATCGATTGATCGACCAATATGCCGACCCGGTCCTCGCCACGCAGCACCCACATGAGCGACACCAATTTGCCGCGTGGTTCCAACAGCATCGACCTGGAGACCTGTCCCGCCGCCATTGCTTCGATGTCCTGAGTGATGATGCTCTGCAGGAATGACACGGCGTCTGGACCCTCAACCCAGAACAGGCTCCGCAAGCCCTCAACCAGGCCGGCCGAACGGCCTGCGAGGTACTCGGCGGTGGTGTCTCCGTAGCTTTCTGGCAGATCAGACATCCGAAGCCCCCTTTATTGCGGCCAGTGCGGCCGCGGCCTTGGCCATGGTCTCGTCGTACTCCGTAGCCGGATCCGAATCGGCAACCAGGCCGGCGCCTGCCTGGACCCAGGCCTTGCCGTCTGCGATCACCACCGTGCGAAGACAGATGGCGGTGTCCACGTTTCCCGAAAAATCCAAGTACCCGAGCGCACCCGCATATGGGCCTCTGGCAACAGGTTCCAACTCGTCGATTATCTGCATAGCGGCAACTTTGGGAGCACCAGACACCGTTCCGTGTGGGAACACGGCTCGAAGCACATCGACCGGTCCGAGACCGGGTCGGAGCTTGCCTGAAACTCCTGAAACAATGTGCATGACATGAGAAAAACGCTCGATCACCATGAGCTCATCAACATCGACGGTGCCAAACTCGCAGACCCTACCGAGGTCGTTGCGGGCAAGATCCACGAGCATCACATGCTCGGCCCGCTCCTTGGGGTCGGCCAACAAGTCCTCCTCGAGGGCCTGGTCCTCGTCCTGTGTCTTGCCCCTCGGTCTCGTCCCTGCAATAGGACGTGAATGCACGATCCCGTCCCTGACCCTCGTCATCAGCTCCGGCGATGAACCCACCACTGTGACCTGGGGATGACGAAGGAAGAACATGAAAGGCGACGGATTGATCAATCGCAGCGCCCTGTAAACGCGAAAGGCATCACCCCCATAATCCGTTTCGAGGCGCTGGGACAGGGTCACCTGAAAAGCGTCACCCTTCCGGACATACTCGCGTACCGCCTCCACCCCAGACTCAAACGCCTTTCTGTCCAATGTTGATATCGGAGTGATTTCGGGTGGGATACGGCTCGGAAGCTGGGTTGGCGTGTACTGGGTTCCAGCGCCAAGTCGTTCGGCCGCGCTCGACAGGGCCCGAACGGCGGCGTCGTACTGGGCTGACGGATCATCTGCAACGAATACGTTGCGAACCAACACGATCGACTGTGAGAAGCGATCGACTGCGGCCAGACTGCCAACGAACTGCCAAACCATTTCCGGGAGGTCGCGATCATCCAACGGCATATTCGGCATCCGCTCTATGTATCGGACCACGTCGTAGGACAGATACCCGACCAGGCCGCTGTGCAGGGGAGGAAGGCCGGGTAGGTCTGGACTCCTGTAGCGGGCCAACAGTTCCTCGAGGACCTCGAGCGGGTCACCATCGGGTAAATCGAGGTCTGCGCCTTCGGCGCTGACCAGACCACCCCTCGACACGACCGTGAACTCGGGATCCCACCCGAGAAACGACCATTGCGCCCACTGCTCGCCCCCCTGAACGGATTCGAGGAGAAAGCCAGGTGCCGAACCGACCAGCTTTTCGAACGCAGAGACAGGTGTCTCTCGATCGGCCAAGATCGTTGTGGTGAGAGGCACAACCGGATACCGACCAGCCAGGTCGACGAATTCTGATCGCCCAAGGTTGAACTTCATGTCGGCAGGCTACCTGCCCACCCGGCACTAGATGACGGCGAGCCAGTCGAGTCCGATCCGGACCATGAAGTTGGTTATCCAAATAGAGATGACGTTGATCTGACCCGTCACCATCACGACCCCGAAGGCGGCCAGCGCGACCCCAGAGCCGATGTTGATTGTGCGCAGATAGCGGCGCATGAAGGAGATCACTCTGAACGCCTTCGTCAATCCGATCGCGGCAAGTACGAACGGGACTCCCAACCCGAGAGAGAAGAACAGCAAAAGGACCATGCCCTGGGTCAGGCTCTCTGATGCGGCTGCAGCAGTGAGAATCACCCCGAGCACCGGTCCGATACACGGGGTCCACCCAAAACCGAACGCCACCCCCATGACCGGGGGCGCGAACGAGCCGAGCCGGGATGGGTTCACGTCCGGCCGATGCTCACGCATCAAGAACGACAGTGCAGGCGACTTGGAGACAGCCAGCATCACCATCAGTATCCCGAAGCCGATGATGACCCAACCCGCGATCGTGGTTGTCAGCAATTGGTTCCGCAACAACCACTCACCCAGGACGGTGGCCGATGCGCCCACCGCGACGAACACCACCGTGAATCCTGCAACGAACAGAAGCGTCACACGGAACATGCGCACGACCGAAGTGTTGCCTGCTTCGAGGTCGGCAACGGAATAGCCGGACATCATCGACAGGTAGCCGGGCAGCAGAGGAAGCACGCAGGGCGAGAGGAACGAGAGCGCGCCGGCTCCGAAGGCCACAATTATCCCGACTTCTTGCAATTGGCTCCAGCTCGGCGGGTCCTCAGATGATGGCAGCAACCTACGGTTACTTCACATCATTGCGACGAAGGTGTTCATGGCGCCTTTCTCGTGCCGCACTCGCTGGCCGGTTCGATCCTCTAGTCTGCCCGGCGGTGGGTCAGGGAACATGGCGAGGCGAGCCATGTCTGCCGAGCGGCAAGGCACATCCGTTGGCCAGACGGACCCTGGAAAAGAGAGGATCGAGCGATGCTCAAACGTTTGATCCGATTGGTTGCTCCAGTGCGGGGATTCCGTCGTGAGGACCGCAGACTCCTCACCCTGATGTATCTGATCGGCATTTTTCACGGCTACGCCCAGAGCCAGGCAGTCAACACCCTCCCGTTCGTGCGTCTCTCCTTTGGCCTCAGCGAGGGCGATATGAGCCGCCTGTTCGCCTATGCCAGGATCGGCGCGGTGATCGCGGTCGGGTACGCGATCATGGGTGACCGCCAAGGCCGAAGGCGTCCGTTCTTGGCAGCGACCCTCCTTCTCTTTCTGGCCACCGCGGCCACGGCTTTCGCCAACGGACCTCTCGTCTACACCGTTCTGCAGGGCCTGACCAGAATGGGAGGGGCGGCCGCTGGGGCCCTGGCCGTGGTACTGCTCGCAGAGCAGCTCAGACCAGATTCGCGCGCTTGGGGAATCGCCGTGTACGCCGCCGCCACCGCTTTCGGTTCTGGCATCGGACTATTCGCCCTTCCGATCGCCCGGATGGGAGAACAGAGTTGGAGGGTTTTGTTCGGCCTCGCTGCTCTTGGCTTGATCGTGTACCCCCTTCTCAGCTCCAAACTGCCAGAGTCACCCGCATTTCGGCCGGTTGAGAGGCCGGCCAGTTTTCTCGCGGTTCCCTTTGGAGCACACGCGAGAGGCTTCTGGACCTTGGCCGCCTATAGCCTGCTGGTGGCGTCCTTCGGAGTGATCGTGATCACTTTCGGACTGGAGCGTCTGGTAAACGACCTCGGCTACACAACCGGGGCCGCCTCTTGGATCATGCTGGTCGGCGGCACGGTCGGAGGAATAGGGTTCTTCGCTGGTGGTCGAATGGCAGACACGATGGGTCGCAAAGCGACCATCTCGGTGGCGCTTCTCGCCGGCCTGGTCGGTGGTGTCGGATTTTATTGGCTCTCGTCTCCCCCGCTTTTGATCTTCTCCTGGACCGTCAGCACGTTCGGGGGTTTCGCCTCGATCCCCGCCGCAGCGGCTCAGCGCAATGAACTTTTTCCAACCGAAGTCCGCGCGACGGCGGTGCAATGGATCAATTCGACGGCAGTCCTCGGGTCGATGCTTGGGCTCGCGGTCGGCGCGGCCACCATCGACGTGTGGGGGCTGCCCAGAACGGTGGCCACACTCGGAATCGGGGTAATCCTCGCAATCGTCATCCAAACCTTCGTTCCCGAAAGCCTCGGCACTCAGCTCGATCAGGACAACGTGGCGCCGTGACGGATCGCCAGCGGTAACACCCTGAAAACCATCAAGGCGGTCACCACCCACCAGACATCCGCGATGGTGGTGACCGACGCCAACCCAATGGCACCCAGCACGGTGGCCACAACCATCCAACCTCCCAGGAAACGGAAAGCCCCTGCACCGATGTAAATCCCGTCCCAGACAAAGACAAGAGCGTTGAGCGGTTGGGTGAGGGCCACGAAGGGCATCAGTGACGTGACCACGAGCACGACTTCGGGGTCAGAGGAAAACCAGGTTGGCAACGCCCCTCGCAACAGCCAGAAGGCCAATCCGAGAGAGCCTCCCCATACCAGCGCCCAGGCAAGCATCCGATCGGCCGTCAGCCTCGCCTCCTGGTTGTCACCTTGGCCGAGGCTCGCGGCGATGAGTGCCTGGGCGGCTATCGCTATCGCGTCTACCGCCAAGGCCAGGAATATCCACACCTGGAGTGCCACCTGGTGGGCGGCAACTTCGACAACACCGATCTCGGCGGCGGTTCGGGTGGTGAGTGCGAAGAAGGACACAAGGGCCAGAGACCGAACCGACAAGGCCGACCCTGCCCCCAACAATGAAACGAGATCACCGAATTTTGGGATCGTGGCAGTGAGCGGAAGACCCGAGCGTCCTCGGGCCAAACAGCCAGACAAAGGCGATCGCTCCACCCCACTGTGCGACTACCGATGCAATCGCCGCTCCCTGTACCCCTAGGTCGAATCCGAAGATCAGCAGCGGGTCGAGGATCAGATTGACGATGCTGAGCCCAACCGTCACCAGCAGCGGGGTGAACGTGTCCCGCACTCCCCTGAAGATCCCATTTGCGTCCGTGATCACAAGTACGGCAGGCAGCCCGAATGCCCGGATCCGCAGATACTAGATCGCCGGTTCGCCCACCTCGCCGCCTGCTCCCATGAACTCCACCAACGAACCGGCGGCGCTCACCAGTATCACCGCGCCGACGAGGCCGAAACCGACTCCCAGGATCAGGGCCTGACCGGCCAACGATGCCGCTTGTCGATCATTTCCGCTCGCGACTGCTGACGCGATGAGCGGGGTCGTTGCATAGGCGAGAAAAGTGAAGACAAAGAAGGCAAACCCGAGAATGGCGGCATCTATCCCGAGCGCCGCCAGCGGCGCAGCACCGAGCCGTCCGACGAACGCCGTGTCCACGAGGGATACGAGCGGTTCGGCCGCCAGCGCGCCAAGCGCAGGTATGGCGAGCCGAAAAATCGCCCTGTCGGTCTCGGTTATCCGCAGCGCGGTTGCTTCGCTCATGAGCCCTCGACGTTACCGCTAGCCTCTGGCCGCATGGGAGCAGGAGAGGCAAGCGCCGACGGCCAACGGCCCACGGCCGGAGAGCGGGGCCATGCTCGGGCAGTGGTCAATCGACTCGCCAAGCGATACCCCCAGATCCGAACGGCGCTCGACTACCGGGATCCATACCAACTCCTCGTTTCGACGGTCATCTCGGCCCAGACGACCGATGAGAACGTCAACCGTGCGACACCAGAGCTCTTCAGACGCTGGCCGACCGCCACAGATCTCGCCGATGCCAACCCCGAAGACGTAGAGCAGGTCATCTTTTCGACCGGTTTCTACCGACAGAAAACCCGTTCGATCATCGCTCTCGCCCAGGATCTTCTCGCCAAATTCGACGGGGTGGTGCCTGAGACCCTCGACGACCTGGTGACACTCAAGGGAGTCGGACGCAAGACGGCCTCCGTGGTACTCGCTGAAGCATTTGATCAGCCGGCAATCGCGGTTGACACCCACGTCAAACGTGTCAGCGGCCGCCTTGGCATGACGACGGAAACCGACCCGGCGAAGATCGAGCAAGATCTCAAGGCGCTAGTGCCTCGTGATCAATGGGCCAAACTTTCGATGCGCTTGATCCAATACGGCCGTGACGTCTGCGACGCCCGCAAGCCCGCCTGCTGGCGGTGCGATCTCCGCCGCCTCTGCCCCCACCAACCCAAAACGCCCAAACCGGACTGAACCACAGCCACAGCCACAGCCAATTTTGGCGTGGCAATTGAGCCCTCAAGTTCAGAGTTGGGACCGAACTCGCCCCAACCTCTCCTCCCCCACCCAGCGACTGAGGCACAGGACCCGGGGGACAGATGTTCGCCAACGCCATGCTCTTCCTGAAATCCGCTTCGTCGAAACAACCAACTCGGCGTCCGTGGCTGTAGCTGAGGCTGTGGCTCACGGGGTTGCTGCGGTTGACGTCTGGTCCTGTACGAGCATCTAACCTGCGGGCATATGGATCTGCAAACGCGTATCGCCGAAGAAGCAACCGTCAAGGGCGACATAGTGCTCGTCGACCACTTTCTCAATCATCGGGTCGACCCTGAGGTGATGCTGGAGGTCGGCAAGCGGGTCAAGGCTCTAGCCGAAGGCCTTGAACCCGATGTGATCTTGACTGCCGAGGCCAGCGGGATTCCTCCCGCGATGGCCGCTTCGCTGGCCACCGGGATCCCCATGATCTACGCCAAGAAATACGTAACCCCGGGCGAACGCACCTCGTATTGGCGCGAAGTCAGCTCCACAACCAAGGGTTTCGAGTACCGAATCGAAGTCCGGGACCACATTTTTTCGGGCGGGCGGGTACTGATCGTCGACGACTTCCTGAATCAGGGTCGTACCGCATTGGCTCTTGGAGAGATCGTCGAGGAGGCAGGAGGCGAGGTGCTCGGCGTGGTTTTCGTTGTCGAAAAATCTTGGGTGGGAGGGCGCCAACGCATCGAAGAAAGGGGATGGCCCGTTTGGTCCCTGGTCTCGATCAAGTCGCTGGAAAACGGCGAGATGCTGTTCGATTGACCGGTCCGCATCAGACCCTCGACACCGGCCGGTGTGCCGATTCTTAGGCTAAATCCACCGCACGGATCGGCTCCTCGCCCGCCTCGCCAGTCGTGGCAAGGGATTCTCACGCCGAGCCGGAATCACCCGAAGTGAAAGCCGAAACAAAGCTGAACCTCAGCGGCAGCACGGCCCGCCGGGCGACTCGCTTCCCTAAGTCGGTGGATCCAGGCTTAGGCTACAGGCCTCCGTGCCGACAGACGCCCCATGGCCAGGAACACGACGGTGGCGCGATACGATCTCGTCGACGCAGCATACGATGCCCCCGGTAGTCCGAAGATAGCAAGATCGGTCGTCATTTGTTCCACACCGCGATCCGGCAGCACCCTGCTCGCCGAATCTCTCCTGAGTTGCGGAACATTTGGGACCCCAATGGAATATTTCGATTGGGAAGGGAGCGCCGCGATACTCCGTGGTCGGTGGCTCACTCAGGATTTCGACGCATACGTCTCGGCCTTACACGCCCATCGAACCGCCTCCAACGGTGTCTTCTCGCTGAAGATTCACTGGAACCAACTTGTCGGTGCCGCCCAGCGGGCTTCGTATAAGCCCAATCAAGCCCCACTCAAGAACTTGCTAGGTCGCATCGCGCCCAACCCTGTCCTGGTACACATCACTCGCGATGATCGGGTGGCCCAGGCCATATCTCTTTACCGAGCGGCGACCACCAACTCTTGGTCGTCGCTATCGGACCACGCGGACGACATAGAACCCCCATATTCTTTTGCAGCGATCGACGGCTACGTAAAGGCGCTGAGTGCCTGGGAAAAAAACTGGGAGATTCTGTTGACTACCGCCCATCTCCCATATGCCACGATCCGCTACGAGGATCTTGTTGGATCCGAAGGGCCGGTCGTCGATGAAATCGCGAGGTTCGCTGGGATTCCCCAGTTGGGGCCTGCTTCGATCGCTCCGCGTTTGCGGCGCCAGGCCAACGAGTGGAGCAAAGAAACCGCTGCCAGGTACAGAGACGACGCCGGCGCCGACAGCGCCAATCGGTTCACCGACGGGTGACCAGGCCTCCTTGTGCCTGCGCAATTTGCCGATCGCGCTCGACCTTGCGGATGAAGCGGGACAGGATTCGGATTCCGGCAATCAGGGCGAACATCGCCAGAGCCAGACCGGCGGCCAATTCCGGACCGGCCGTGTATGGCGTGTCACAGCCTGCCAACCCTCTCGGGCACAGGCCCCATCCAGACCCACCGGACGACAGATCGAGCAGAACGACCAGAGGCACCGTGGCCACCGCCAAGGCCGCGAGGATCATTCCCATACGAACGGCTCGAAGCCAGAAGATACTCATGATGAATAGAAGCGTAGTGGTGAACGTTTAGGTTCCCAGGTTGCCCAATGCGTGGCCAGACCCATCCAAGCGCCAGCCGTTCTGATTGGTTACACTGCTGTAATTACCGGAGCCGGCAGCGGCAGCCGGGCAGCACTTCCCAACGCCACTCGGTTCTTCCCAAGGACCAGGCCCCAGGAGGGCCTCGTGCAGCAATATCTCTCGCTTCTCCAGGACGTACTGGTCAATGGCGAGTCTCGTGAGGACCGCACCGGGACCGGTACCATCGGAGTATTCGGTAGGCAGGTGCGTTATGACCTGGCCGCCGGATTCCCCCTGGTCACAACCAAGAAGGTGCATCTCCGTTCGATTGTTCACGAACTCTTGTGGTTCATCGCTGGTGACTCGAACGTGGGTTACCTGCACGACAACGGGGTGAAGATCTGGGACGACTGGGCCGATCCGGAAACCGGAGACCTGGGCCCGATCTACGGTGTGCAATGGCGATCGTGGCCAACCAGGGACGGGAAGACGGTCGACCAACTAGGCAGAGCGATCGACCTGATTCGGACCGACCCCATGTCTAGACGGATAATCGTCTCGGCCTGGAATGTCTCCGAAATCGATGATATGGCGCTTCCACCGTGCCATACGATGTTTCAGTTCCACGTCTCAGATGACCGGCTGAATCTTCAGCTCTATCAGCGGAGCGCCGACTTGTTCCTCGGAGTGCCGTTCAACATCGCCTCCTATGCACTGCTGTTGGCCATGGTCGCTCAGGTGACCGGCCTGGAGGCGGGCGAGTTCGTTCATACACTCGGCGATGCTCACATCTACTCGAACCATCTGGAGCAGGTCCACGAACAACTCGGCCGCGAACCAAGGCGGCTACCACACCTGAAGTTGAACGAAGAAGTCAATGACCTCTTCGCATTCACCTTCGACGACATCATGATCGAGGGTTATGACCCTCACCCATTGATTCGTGCCCCGATCTCGGTGTGAGTCGCTGCTTTGCTTGGCCCGCTTCAGGTCGCTGACCGCTGATTCGGCGCTGATCATCGCCGGTCGGCTACCGACTCACATCATGAGAGCGGGATTCTGAGAACCAAATGGTCATGGTCGACCTGCCACGATGCCCGCCCGACCAGCAGGTAGTCCTGGTAGTCGGTCTCGGCCCGTGCGATGAACTGTTTCCGAGCCTCGCCCTCGACCGGCGGCATGGGCCGGTCTTTGACCGCGTCGGATCGTTCTCTGAATCGCTCTAGCATCGCGTCCACATCAAAGTCGGCCATCGTCCCTTTCTGTTCGGTCTGAGAAGGATTCTAGAGCCGGGCGCCCTCCTCCCATTGTGACCGCCCTGGCTGAACCTTGCCTAGGGTTGATCCCACACTACGTTTGGTCATCCGCACCGCAACGAGGAGGGGCGAATCGATGAGAAGTGAGTTCGCCTTGTCTATCGGCGGGTTCGTTGCCGAGATACGATCTTGAGAGACCGTACAAGGCGTCGACGCCGAAGCCGCCGTCCGGAACCGGCAGCAGGTCAGTCTGTGGGACAGCCCCGCGTGTCAATTCCCCTTTATGAGATGGCCAACGGCAGCCAACTCGATCAGATCCACCAGGTCTCGATGCGAATCCTCGAAGAAGCCGGAATCGCGTTCTACGACCCGATCGCGCTGGAGACCCTCCGAGCTGCCGGCGCCTCGATCGACGACGAATCCGTTGTCCGATTCGACCGCTCGATGATTGAAGAACTGGTGGCCGCTTCGCCCACCAGCTTCGCCTGGGGAGCAAGGAACCCCTCCAAGTCGGTGGAGATCGGCGGAGACCTCGTGGCGTTCGGACCGGTGGCCGGACCCCCATACATACAGGACATCGATGGAGGGAGGAGGCTTGGAACCTACGCAGACCTCGTCGATCTGATCAAGCTCACGGTGGCAACTCCGAATCTGAACACTCAGGGAACCGAGATTGTCGCCCCCAACGACATCCCCTTTCATGAACGCGCCCTCGACATCACCTACGCCCATCTGGCGTATGGCGACAAACCGATCATGGGCCAATACCCGATCGGTCTCGCCGCAGCCGACAGCGTGTGCCTGGCGAGGATTGTTTTTGGCGATCGCATGGACCGCGAACACATGCTCATGGCGGTGATCAACGTTTCGAGTCCTCGGCGCCTCGACAACCGAATGCTTGGCAGTCTGCGGGCGTACGCCGAAGCCAACCAGGGTGTGATCATTACACCCTTTGTGCTGGCTGGAGCGATGGGCCCTGCCAGCATTCTCGGCTCGGTCGCCCAGGCAAATGCCGAGGCACTCGCGACCATTGCCTACGCCCAACTGGTGCGACCGGGTACGCCGTGTGTGTACGGGCCGTTTCTGGCGACGGTCGACCTCCAGAGCGGAGCGCCGGTCATGGGAGCCGCAGAATCTGCGTTGGCGCAGCTACTGCTTGGACAGTTGGCCAGACGATACGAACTGCCTCTGCGAGCCGCAGGTGCGTATTCGAGTTCGAAGTTGCCAGACATGCAGGCCGGGGTCGAGGCCGTGATGTCTCTATTTCCCGCGATGCTGTCAAAGCCGAACTTCGTACTCCACGCAGCCGGGTGGTTGGAGAACGGACTCACCACCAGCCTCGAGAAATTCGCCTTCGATGTCGACCTCCTTGGTGTGATGTTGCGTCTCATCCGTGGCGTCAGCTGGGACGAGGACGAATGGGCATTGGATTCGATTCTCGACGAGGTCCCACCGGGCGGGCATCATCTCGGAACCGCCCACACTTTGGCGAGATTCCGCACGGCCTTCCACCGGCCGGAGCTGTTCGATTACTCATCGTGGGAACAGTGGCACGAGGCAGGCGACCACTCCGCCGCCGCCAGGGCGACCAATGGGTGGAGAGCACTGATGGATCAATATCAGCAGCCGAAGCTCGACGACGCAGTCGAAGAAGAACTCCAGTCCTTCATGCGCGAACGACGCAAGACAATGCACCCATCAGACTACGAATGAAGATCCCTGTGTTCGCCCCGATGATCCACCGTGCCGGCTGATCCCAAACTCGTCATCGTGTCCGGCAAGGGCGGGGTGGGAAAGTCAGCGGTGGCTGCGGCCAAAGCAATGGCAGCCGCCAGGGCGGGGCAGCGGGTGCTGGCTCTGTCGGCGACCACCTCACCAGGGCTTGGCCATCACCTGGCCGCACCCGAATTGAGTTTCAAACCAACCGAGATCGAGCCTGGCCTGCACGCAGCGTCCATCAACCTCGGCGAGGCCCTCCAGGAGTATCTCCGTTTGCAGTTGAACGTCCCCACCCCTCGATTCGGCATCGTCGCCAGAGCGTTTGAGGTTCTCGCCAACACGGCGCCTGGCGTCCGCGAAATCATCACGATAGGCAAAGCGATAAATGACTCAGAGAGTGGAACTTGGGATGTGGTGATCGTCGATGCTCCGCCCACCGGCCAGATCGCTTCATTCATCCGGGCACCTCGCACCGTCGGCGAGTTGGCGCCAACCGGCCGGGTCCTCCAACAATCCGCATGGATGGAGTCGGTACTGGCCGCAGCGACAACCGAGGTCGTCCTCGTCACCTTGCTGGAAGAACTACCAATCACCGAAACCGACGAAGCCATCGCCGAGCTGGCCGGTCTTGGCCTGACCCGGACTCCGATAGTGCTGGCCAACCGGGTGCTAGAGCCCCTCCCGATCGGCTCCGACGTCCTGGCCGGTATGTCCGATGGACCACACCGGGCAGCGGCGGAACTTCACTCGGCGTTACAGGAGGGCCAAACCGAGTGGGCAGACCGTATCGAGATCGATGGCACGCTCCCCTACCTGTTTGGCATCCTGACTCCGACCGAGGTTGCGGCCCGGCTCCTGGACGAGCTGCGATGAGCCGAGCAATTCTGGTGACGGGAGGGGGAGGCGTCGGGAAAACCACCATATCGGCAGCACTTGGGGTGGCGGCAGCGAGGGCCGGCCTGCGAACGCTGGTGGTCACAGTCGATCCAGCCAAACGACTGGCAGACGCGCTGGGAGTCGAGGACCTCGGCTCAGAGCCCACCCCTAACGACAGTGTCGAAAATCTCTGGGCGGCAATGCTCGATGCGACCTCGTCCTGGAACTCGATAGCTCGACGCCATGCCCCGCCTGACGTTGCGGAACGCCTGGTGGAAAACGAATTCTTCAAAGCGATTTCTCGGCAGTTCCCTGCCTCGCAGGCGTACGCGGCAGCAGAGGAGATGGCCAATTTCCTGGATGCCAAGGTGTGGGATCTGGTCATCGTCGACACACCACCGTCTTCGGGGGGCATCGAGTTCTTCTCTGCACCAAAGGACATGCGAGATTTTGTCGGCGGACGGCTACTGCGATGGCTGACCGGAGCGAGGCTGCCAGGGCGCAAGCTGGTTTTCAACGTGACCGGCAAGCCGGCGCTACGGATCGCGGGTTCAGTGCTCGGCACCGATTTGCTCGAGCGGGTCGTGGACTTCCTGATGGACCTACGGACGACCTACGACGGCCTTGCCGGCCGAGCGAAACAGATCGAACGCCATTTCCGAGCGGCTACCTTGATCGTCGTGACCACCAGCGATCCTGCGCCGCTGCGCGAAGCCGGTCGCTTCTTCAGAGAACTTCCCAAAGCAGCACCATCACCTTCGGTCGTGGTCTTCAACCGGGTGCTCCCCACGGATTGGGGCCAGGCCGGGAATCTAAGGGCGAGCAAAGCCACTGCATCGTCCGACAACCTCGGCCGAGTAGAGACGCGCACGCTGGAACGCAACCTCGAAAGGTGGGCCGCAGACGCCGCGCACCAGGCAGAGGTGCGTGATTCCTTCGCTCGAGGCTACGAGGTCCCTTTGGCAACGATCGCCTGGCAGACGACAGCCCCAACCGACCTCGACTCCCTGGCTGCCCTCGTCGACACGGCCGGCGGCTTCGACCTCACCGGCCTGTTGTGATCCTCACACAAGCTCTTGTCCGCCCCTCTACATCCCGCACCGCTGGCCGCGACAGATAGCGGACGCCGGAAGCCGTGAGTCACGCGATCGCGCCTGGGCCAAGCAGTTCCTTCAATTCTGCGTAAAGGGCAGAACGTAGCTCTACCCGATGCTCATCCCCCAATCGCAGAACCTTCGAAGATCCGTTGGAGACCATATTTAGATAGACGGCGCAGCTCCCCGGATGATTTACGAGGATCCGCTTGAGTCTGGCAACGGTTTCTGGAGAGAGTGCGGTCGCAGGTACCTCGATGCGTAGCGTGGTGTCCTCGCTCAGATCCGGTTCGACGATCAGGTGAGACCGCATCTTTACGTCATCGCCACGGTGGTCGAGCCGCCCGGTCACCAGCAGGATGGCGTCCTCCTGGATGAGTGGGCCGTAGGCGGAAACCGTTTTGGGAAACGCCACCACTTCGACTGCGCCTTCGAGATCTTCGAGATCGAAGAAGATCATCGGGTCGCCCTTGCGGGTGAACTTGCGGTTTATGTTGGTCACCAGGCCTCCGATCGTCACCTGGGCGCCATCCTTTTCGTTCCAGAGTCCCGGAATGGAGGTAGTGGCGGCCTTGCGGAGCATTCGGGTGACCCCGAGCAGCGGATGGTCGGACACATAGAGTCCCAGCATCTCCTTTTCGAAGGCGAGCAGGGTCTTCTTTTTCCATTCCTCGCGGGGAATTGTGAGCTTTTCCACCTCGAGAGCCGACTCCGTACCCCCGAACAGGCTGTACTGACCCATGTCTTCGTTGCGCCTCCGGGAAATCGTCGCGTCAAGACTCTGTTCGAATACCAACATCAGGCCTCGCCTGGAATGACCTAGCTCATCGAATGCACCTGCCTTGATCAAGGATTCGATCGTTCGTTTGTTGAGCGCGGAGACGTCGACCCGGTCGAGGTAGTCGTCGAAATCCTCGAACGGGCCCTTCGCCCTGGCCTCGACGATCTTGTCGACGACCCCCTCACCCACATTGCGGACCGCCGATAGTCCGAACACGATCTTGCCGCCATCCACCGAAAAATCGGATTCCGATCGGTTGACACACGGGTTCAGAACCTCGATGCCCATGGTCCGGCATTCGCTCAGGTAGACGGCCGTCTTGTCCTTGTCCCGCTTGACAGAGGTGAGCAGCGCCGCCATGTACTCGGCCGGATGATGAGCCTTGAGATAGGCCGTCTGGTAGGCCACCAGGCCGTACGCCGCGGAGTGCGACTTGTTGAACCCGTAGCCGGCGAAGCCTTCGATCGTGTCGAACAGGGCCCCTCCGAAATCGGCAGGGTGGCCGGCCGCAACAGCCCCGCTGATGAATTTCTCCCGCTCCTGGCGCATGATCGCCGGGATCTTCTTGCCCATGGCCTTGCGCAAAGTGTCGGCGTCACCCATCGAGTAGCCGGCCATCTCCCTGGCAATCTCCATGACCTGGTCCTGGTAGATCATCAGACCGTACGTATCGGAGAGCACGGCCTTGGTCCCCGGATGGGGATAATCCACCTCCTCACGACCGT
This sequence comes from uncultured Acidimicrobiia bacterium, assembly GCA_937900165.1. Taxonomy (GTDB): domain Bacteria; phylum Actinomycetota; class Acidimicrobiia; order Spongiisociales; family Spongiisociaceae; genus SZUA-232. The sequence continues at coordinate 17,136 of CALCCX010000126.1, forward strand.
TCTTGCGATTGGCATATGCGTTGTGCCAGTTGTTTGACATGGGGCCAGGCCGATAGAGCGCGACCAGAGCGATCACATGTTTGAACGAATCGGGGCGAAGGCTGCGAATCAGCGTGCGCATGGCGGTGCCTTCGAGCTGGAAAACTCCGATGGTGTCGCCTTTGCACATCAGCTCGAACGTCTTGTCGTCATCGAGTGGAACCGAATCGATGTCGACCTGTTCTCCAGAAGTCTTTCTGATCAGCTCCAGGCAACGTTCGATCGTCGACAGGTTGCGCAAACCTAGGAAATCCATCTTGAGCAGTCCAAGATCCTCGATGCCGTGCATCTCGAACTGGGTGACGATCTCGGCACCCTCACCCTTCTGCTGGATCGGCACGAGCTCAGTGAGTGGTTGGGGTGAAATAACCACCGCGGCTGCGTGAATCGAATCTTGACGACGTAGACCCTCCAGGCCCTTCGCCGTATCGACGACCTTGGTGACATCTGGTTCCGAGCGGTAGGCGTCGCGTAGCTCCGTCGCGTTTGCGTACCAATCCTTGACGAAGGTCTCTGCGTCGGCGGGTGGCTCGATGAGGCATTGGTCGAGAGTTGCGTCTCTGCCAAGGATGGCGGGCGGCATCATCTTGGCCAGTCGGTCACCGAGCCCATAGGGGAAACCGAGCACCCTCGACGCGTCCCGAATGGCCTGCTTGCCCTTGATGGTCGAAAACGTGATGATCTGCGCGACGTGATCGGATCCGTACTTCTCGGTCGCATAACGGATGACATCTGCGCGGTATCGCTCGTCGAAATCCATATCGATATCAGGCATCTCGCGCCGCCCTGGATTCAGAAACCGCTCGAATATCAGCCCATACTCGATCGGATCGAGAGCGGTAATGCCGAGGCAATACGAAACAATCGAGCCCGCCGCGCTACCGCGCCCTGGACCGGTCCTTATCCCTTGTTCTTTCGCATACCGGATGAGGTCCCAGACGATCAGGAAATACGCTGGGAAACCCATGTCTCCGATGATCCCCAACTCATGACGCACCCGGTCCTGTACCTCGGAGGACGGTTCGGCCCCATATCGAGCCTTGACCCCTTCCCAAACCAGTTCCTCCAGATAGCTGGCGGCAGAATGGCCGGCTGGAACCGGAAAAGCAGGGAGCAGAATCTTGCCAAACTCCATGCTGACGTCGACCCGCTCCGCGATCATCAGTGTCGAATCGCACGCTCCTGGGAACTCGTCTTCGGGGAAGAGAGCGTGCATTTCCGCAGCTGACTTGAGGTAGAAGTCGGTGCCCTCGAACTTGAAGCGATTCGGCTCATCGACTGTGGCACCTGTCTGGATACACAGCAGGGCGTCGTGGGCGACCGCCTCTTCGCGTCGAGTGTAGTGGGCGTCGTTGGCTGCCAGCAGCGGAGCGCCGATCCGCCGAGAGATCTCCACAAGGTCAGGCATGATCCGACGTTGAGCCTCGATCCCATGGTCCTGGAGTTCTATGAAGAAGTTCCCCTGACCGAAGATGTCCTGATACATCGAAGCCGTCTTCATTGCTGCTTCGAAGTCACGAACTTGGTGGGAGTTCGCCTCTTCCCTGGAGGCATCCGGGGCCAGGGCCTGGGCAACCGGGCCACCGAGACACCCGGAGGTCGCGATGATGCCATCGGCGTGTTCGGCCAACAGCTCGGCGTCCATACGAGGCTTGTAGTAGTAGCCCTCGAGGTAGGCACGGCTGACCAGCTGCATCAGGTTGTTGAGTCCGGTTTGGGTGGCCGCCAGCAGGGTCATGTGATGCCGGACGTTTTCGGAGCGATTCGGCCGATCGAAACGTGAGCCGGGCGTCACATAGGCCTCGACACCGAGGATCGGCTTCACACCCCTGGCCGTTGCAGCCTTGTAAAAGTCGACCAACCCGTAGAGCACCCCGTGATCGGTGATGGCTATGGCCGGCTGGCCGTCATCGGCGGCCGCCCCGACAACATCTTTGACCCGAGCCGCACCGTCGAGCATCGAGAACTCGGTGTGCACATGCAGATGAGCGAAACTATCCCGAGCCATTCCCACGTATTCCACTAGATCCCGCGCCTGGCGTTTGCCGATCGGCACCGGCAGGGGAAGAATTACGCCGGTGTCGTTCCGACGTGACGTTAGCGGTTTCGGCTTGAACGCGAGTTGATCGCAGCTCGGCCGGCTATACCCGGCCCGCCTTGGTCAAATAGCCCCGCTCGATGGGGCCCCGAGGCCCTCCAACGAAGCCGACAGCTCTGGGGCGAGAGGTACGTCCGCCTCGATCCGGACCTCGGTCAGCGGGTGAGAGAACTCGAGGCGAGTCGCGTGCAGCCACACCCGGCCGGGGTCGACACCTGTTGGTCCTGGCCTGCCGTAGACAGGATCACCGACGACGAGGCGACCAATCGAATTCAGGTGGACTCGGATTTGATGGGTCCTCCCAGTTTCCAGCTCGACGTCCAATAGAGTCATCGTGGGCTCCTCCCATGCCGCCCTGAGCGAATAGTGTGTGGTGGCTGGGCGTCCGGAGGCAGCAACCCTTTGACGAGTCGGCTGAGTAGGGTCCCGCTCGACAGGCGCCTCGATGGTGCCGGTCGGAGCTGGAAAGAGGCCATGGACCAGCGCCAGATATTTCCTGGACACTTCGTGGGCCCCAATGGCTGCTTGTAGCGCAGAATGTGCGTCGGCGGTCTTGGCTATCAACAGAGCGCCAGAAGTCTCACGATCGAGGCGGTGAACGATCCCCCAACGTGGGTACTCGCCTACGCCTTCGATTTCGGGCCAGCGATGCAGTAGGCCTCCCACCAGGGTGCCGGCCGCATTGCCCGCTCCCGGGTGGACGACCAGTCCGGTGGGTTTGTCGATGACCGCGAGGTCCTCGTCTTCAAAGACCACACCGAATTCGATCGGTTCTGGCACCAACCGATGGCCCCTCTGCGGGACATCCAGGGCAAGGACGTCGCCGTTGGCGACCCGATCGGACGGGCGAAGAGCATGTCCCCCTCTGGATACCGTGCCCTCATCGAAACATCGTCTGGCTTCGGCTCGACTCACTTGGAGAAGCGTTGCTACCGCCTTGTCGGCTCGCTGCCCTTCCAGGCTGTCGCCGACATTCAGTTCTTGCGATACGCGGACCATAGGAGGATCACTGCCCCGATAAAGACAGACGAATCTGCCAGATTGAAGGTTGGAAAGTTCCGAAAGTTGATCCAGTCGACGACGGCTCCATCCAAGACGCCGTAGCCTCTGGCGAAGCGGTCGATCAGATTGCCGGTTGCTCCCCCGAGAATGATTCCGAGCGCAGCCCGTTCAAGGCCCGATTCCGCCTGAACCATCATTCTCAGGATCACGAAGGCGACCCCAATAACCGCGAAGCCGATCAGAGTGCCGAACTCTGTGAAGCTGGAAAACGAAGCGCCGGTGTTCTCCGTAAAACGGAAGTCCAGCCACCCCGGAATTACCACCAGGGGCGGGGTGAACCAGCGCACCGCCATGGCCTTGGTGACCTGATCGGCTGCGATCGCCAGGACTGCGAGTCCAAAGGCCAGGCGGTAGTCGGGCTTCAGCGTCTGTCCGAGGAGCATGTCACGCACAGGATGGTGTATGGGATGGCTTCGAGGCGAGCCACCGGAATCGACTCACCACATGAAGAGCACGTCCCAAACGTCTTGTCCCTGATCGCGTCGAGGGCGCCTTCGATCTGTTTGAGCAGATTGCGGGTGTTGCGATCAACCGATAGCTCCTTTTCGAACTCGAACGCCATCGAACCGCCCTCAGCGCTTGTCGGATCCGGAGTCCGTTCTGCCGCACTCTCGGTCAGCCTGACCTCTTCACGCTCTGCCGAGTGGACTTCGACAACCGCCAGCAGGCGCTCCTGCTCATTCTCCAGACGTTTCTTGAAGCGTTTTACAGTGTTGGCCGCGAGTTTGCGATCCGCCACTTTGCCCCTCCTCCGGGCTCCCTAGGCCCGGGAACGTAGCAGGCTCAGCGACAAATGCGGTTGATCGTCTGGATAGCCGTCCGAACATCGAGGGCCTCACAATTAGGACCTCCTCTGTCTGGAGGCACGCTGATCGCCACCAGCTACGATTCCCCCGCTCCACCAGAGGCTACATCGTGCATGACTCAGGATTCACCAGGATCCCGGCAACCGTCGACTTTCCCTCCGCTGAACTCGAGATCCTCGATCTCTGGGATACGATCGACGCGTTCGCCCGCCAGGTCAGCCTCCGACCGGCGGAGCGCGAATACGTTTTCTACGACGGACCCCCGTTCGCCAACGGGAAGCCCCACTATGGCCACATGCTGGCTGGCGTGATCAAAGATGTGGTACCGAGGTACTGGTCGATGCGAGGCTACCGGGTCGAAAGACGATTCGGCTGGGACACCCACGGACTGCCGATCGAGATGGAAGTCGAAAAGCTGCTCCAGATCTCCGGGCCGCGGCAGATACACGAATACGGAATCGGCAGATTCAACGAAGCCTGTCGCGCCTTGGCCGAGGACTCAGCCGAGGAATGGGCCCATCTGGTCAGGCGGGTTGGCCGCTGGGTCGACATGGAAGACGACTACAAGACCATGGACCCCGACTACATGGAGTCGGTGTGGTGGGTCTTCGGCCAACTATGGAAGCGCGACCTCATCTATCGAGACTTCAAAGTACTCCCGTATTCGGTCGGTGCCACCACCCCGCTTTCAAACTTCGAAGCGAACATGGACTATCGAGACGTAGACGACCCTTCGATCACGGTGTCGCTGGAAGTGATCGAAGGTCGGGGGCCGGTGGAGACCGGCGATAATCTGCTGATCTGGACTACGACTCCCTGGACGCTGCCAGGTCATTTGGCGGTGGCCGTCGGAGAAGGCATCACCTATGCCGCGGTGAGAGTCGACCAGAAACAGTATTGGCTGGCGGAGGCCAGGGTCGGCGCCTACTGGCCAGACGCCGTGGTCGAACAGACCGTCAAGGGTGAAGAGCTGGTCGGAATCACATACCACCCGCCATTCGATTATTTTGGCGAGGAGCGGGATCGGGGCGCTTTTCGGGTGATTGGCGCCGACCATGTGACCGTCGAAGACGGAACAGGGCTGGTCCACGAGGCCCCCGCCTACGGTGAGGCAGACTTTTTCGCGCTCCAGGCCGCCGGTCTTGACGTATTGGTGGATCCTGTCGACGCAGAGGGTCGGTTCACAGACGCAGTGCCAGAGGTAGCCGGCCTCAACATCAAAGATGCTGACAAGGTCCTCATCAAGATGCTCAAAGAACGCGATATCCTGGTCCGCTCGGAACGGATCAACCACTCCTACCCCTTCTGTTATCGCACCGGCACTCCGCTCATCTACAAAGCCATCCCAACCTGGTTCGTCAAAGTGGAACAGCAACAGGCTCGGATGGTCGAACACAACTCCAAGATCCACTGGGTGCCCAAGAACATCGGAGAACGCCGATTCGGCAACTGGCTGGCAGGTGCAAGAGATTGGGCGATCAGCCGCAATCGTTATTGGGGGTCGTGCATCCCGGTGTGGGAGTGCAGCACTTGTCGTACGTTCGAGGCGATCGGCTCCCTGGACGATCTCGAAGCCAGGTCTGGGCAGCGGCCGAGCGATCTGCACAAACATGTGATCGATCCGATCACCTGGCCTTGTGACCAGGAGGGTTGTTCCGGGATCATGACCCGCGTTCCAGAAGTCCTGGATTGCTGGTTCGAGTCCGGCTCGATGCCATACGCCCAACTCCACTATCCGTTCGAGAATCAAGCGCGGTTCGACGCCACATTCCCCGCGGAATTCATCGCAGAGGGTCTCGACCAGACCAGAGGGTGGTTCTACACCCTCCATGTGTTGGCAACCGCGATCTTCGACGCCCCCGCCTTCAAGAACTGTGTCGTGAACGGCATGATCCTGGCCGACGACGGCCGCAAGATGTCCAAGAGTCTCCACAACTATCCCGATCCGAACCAGATCTTCGACGAATTCGGTGCAGATGCCCTGAGAGCGTTCCTCATCAACTCGCCGGTGCTGCGCGCCGAGCCGTTGCGATTCAGTGAGGACGGAGTGCGCGAAGTGGTCAGGACGGTGATGCTGCCTCTTTGGAACACATACAGCTTCTTCACAACATACGCAGAGGCAGACGGTCTGACCATGACCGATATCGACAGCGCCCCTCCACCCGACGAACGTCCGGAAACCGACCGTTGGATCCTGTCGGTACTGCAGAGTCTGGTCGCCGAGGTCAATACCAAGATGGAGGGCTACTACCTGTATGACGTCGTGCCTCCGACCATCGGGTTCATCGACGACCTCACCAATTGGTATGTCCGTCGATCGCGCCGTCGGTTTTGGCGCACCAAAACCGCAGACGACGCCGACAAGTTGGCTGCATTCGCAACCCTGTACGAGGTGTTGGTGACATTCAGCAAAGTGTTGGCCCCTGTGCTTCCGTTCATCACAGAAAAGCTCTATCAGGGACTCGTCGTTGATCGTGGTATCGAGGCGCCAGACAGCGTTCATCATTGCGATTTTCCCCAAGCCGTCAGCGAGCTGATCGACGCCGACCTCGAAGATGCCATGCAGGTGGTCAGGAGAGTCGTCACCGCCGGCCGAGCGTTGAGATCGCGCCAGGCCATCGGTATCCGTCAACCACTTTCGAAACTCACGGTTCTGACCCGATCATCAATTGCCACCAGAGCGGTTGAAACCCACATCACCCTCATTTCGGATGAACTCAACGTCAAGGAGGTGGTGACGAGCAGTGATGAAGGGGCCCTCGTGGTTCTCAGCGCCAAGGCGAACTTCAAAACCCTTGGGCCGAGATTTGGGGCAGAGGTCAGGGCCATGGACGCCGCCATCTCGACCTTGGACTCCTCAACCCTCGAAGCCTTGGTCGAAGGGGGAACGATCCAGGTTGCGGGCCATGTCCTCGAAGCCGCCGACGTTGTAATTTCGCGAGTTCCCCGCGAGGGGGTCATCGTCGGGACCGATGGCGAATTGTCGGTCGCCCTCGATGTGATCCTCAACGATCGGCTTGTATCAGAGGGTCTTGCCAGAGATGTGGTCAGCAAGGTTCAGGCGCTGCGTAGAGATGCAGGTCTCGACGTGAGTGATCGGATCTCGCTCGTCTGGTGGACCGATGATTCTGACCTGGCGGGAGCCATCGCCGATTTCGGTGCGGTGATTGCTGCAGAGACCTTGTCCCTGTCCATCCAACAAAACCCGGACGCCCCGACCGACGAGCGGATAGGTGATCGCCGGATCAAATTGGGTGTTGAAAGAGTCACCTGACGAGCCGAGAACGCGGCGGGATGGTCGCGCTAGTTCAGGAGCCTCAACGTTCCCATGGTTTCCTGGACGATCTGGATTCGGCCATGTCGTTCGTTTCTTCGGTCACATCCGCTGGAGTCCGTTCTGAATCCACTTGCGTCGAGTCCTCAGAGTCAACGTCGGCTTCGTTGCCGTCGTCAAGCTCGTCGGCGTACTCGTACTCACCCTCGTCATCGACGAACTTGTCGTCGTCGAACTCGTTATCGTCCTCATCTGCTTCTTGGTCAGTTTGAGCGAAGTCGTCATCTGGATCCTCTTGGTGGGGCTGACCATCTGAGGTGTCATCCGAGCCAGAGGTGGGCTGAGCGGACCCCGGCCTTGCGAAGCGCGCCTCGGCGGGATCATCCCATCGTGAGAAAGAGCTCATCGCCTCATCGATCTCGTCACCGGCATCGTTGATACGACCTGTCATGTCTCCTGCGATGCTGGCCAGGCGGTCGTGGACGTCTCGCACCACATCTCTCAACCGTTCCAACTCGTCCAACATCTGATTTTTCTCACGGCCGGATTCAACGGAAAGCCTGGAGGCATCGGCTCGCGCGTCGCTCAGGATCCGTTCGCCCTCCTGGTTGGCCTCTTCGGTGATCTGGTCTGCGGTCCGCTGGGCGGCGACCAGCGTACGGCGCAATGCGTCTTCGGCTTCCCGCCCTTCGTTGAGCTGACCGCGAAGTTCCTTGACCTCGCCTTCGGCTTCGGACACCCTCTGCTCAAACTCACGCATGGAAACGACGACTTCGTCCAGGAACTCGTCGACCTCGTCTTCCGCATAGCCGCGCAGAGCAGCCCTGAACGTCTTTTGTTGAATGTCGAGAGGCAAAAGCCCCATTGTCAAAACCTCCCAATCGCCCAGAACCCTAGTGGAATGTAGCGGTCCGCCTACCCCATCTCAAGGATCTGAGGCGCGCTCAGCCCTCGAGTTGGCCGACCAACGATCCGTCCGAACTCCCGGATCAACATCCGACCAACGATGCGACCACGCGCACTCCGAGCAGCAAGAGCAGCGGCGATAGGTCAAGGCGCATTCCGCCCATCGGCATGTCTGGCAACATCCGACGGATCGGGATCAGTAGCGGGTCCACTGCCAGGGCGACCAACCGTTTGATCTGAGCAACGGGGTGGTCGCTGGGAACCCTGATCCACTCGAGCACGATCCGGGCGAGAATCAGCACAACGTAGATGCTGAGCAAAGAGCAAAGAAGGGACATCTGTCAGGTGAGGCTGTAGAGCCCGAGATCGGTGAGCCTTCGCTCCTCATCCGGCGAAAGCGTCACCCGAGGCGGACTAACCAGAATCACCCCTTCGGCGACCTTTTTCATCGTGCCGTCCAACGCGTAGATGAGGCCGCTCGAGAAATCGACCAGTCTGCGAACCATCTCCACGTCCGCGTCCCTGAGATTGACCACAACCGGCACACGTTCCCTGATCAAGTCGGCGAGTCGTTTCGCGTCCGAGAAGCTGTTGGCCGTGATCACTTCCGCGTGCCCAGCTCCTCCACCGTAGTCGCCATGCCTCACCACAACACCGGCCTCTGAGCGAACCCGCGGTTCGGCAGTGGAGCGGCGTCTGGCTGGATCCGGTGGCTCAATACGGCGCGCCCCTCTCGCAGGGTTGAGGGGCCGTGCGGGGGCGGAAGGAGCGTTTTGGGGTCCGGCTTGGGGCCTCCCAGGAGGACCGGGATCCTTGGGGTCCGGCCGGAAGGCCGAATCCCCGGCTGCGTCCTCGATCTCGTCTTCGTCCACGAGACCGAGATACAACATTGTCTTCTGCCACAAACTCATGAGTAGATCACTTTTTCAGCTCAACCTCGGGCCAAAGATAGCCCGTCCAACTCGAATCATCGTTGATCCCTCCTCGACTGCTATTCCAAAATCGTTGGACATCCCCATCGAAAGCTCGAGACCGGGCCGCCCGTTGGCAGCCAACTCATCCCGTATCTCGCGCAACTGCCGAAAATATTCTCTGGACCGGTCGGGTTCGGCCACGTTCGGCGGGATGGCCATGAGCCCTACCAACTCAACTCCTATACCCTGCACTGCATCGAACGACGCGACCGCCTCTGCGGGTTCCACGCCCATCTTTTGAGCCTCCGATCCGATATTCACCTGTAACAACGCCGGCGGGCTGGGGAGTCCTGGACGAGCCCACGCCCTGGCCAGCTTTGGCCCGTCCATGGAATGAAGCAAAGTGACCACGTCTCGCACCAATCGGACCTTGTTGCGCTGAAGCGGGCCAACCATGTGCCATCGAATGTCCTCAGGGAGTTCGGCGACTTTGCGAGCCAGTTCCTGGGCCCGATTCTCCCCAAAATCTCTATGGCCCTGGTCATATACGTCGAGGATCGCTTCGATGGGGTGGGTTTTGCTCACCACGATCAGCGTTACGTCGGTTTCTTCGCGCCCGGCATCGGCGGCGGCCTTGGCCAACTCGTCCCTCACCGTCGCATAGCTCATGGCAGCCACCCGACTGCGGCCATCCGAGCGTCGGTCCCTGTCCCACGGTGGCTATGGAAGCCATCTCCGCACCGGGTGCACGCATCACTCTTCCAGATCTCGATCTCTCCGAGTTGGGAGCCAATAGCGGTTTGCAGATCAACACTGCGCGTTTGCCATGAGGTCGTTGCAGCAAACTCGCCAAACGTTTCAGCTACCTCCTGGCCCACCTCGAAGCAGCAAGATTGAATTCCAGGGCCGATCGCGGCGCGCTGAACAGGGTCCCCGAGAAAGCGGAATCCTCGCACTGCCGCAGACACGATGTTCGCGGCGGTTCCTCGCCAGCCGGCATGCACGACACCCACCGATCCCTCCGCCTCCAACACCACGCCGAAGCAGTCTGCGGTGAACGTTGCAATTGGCAGACCGGCGGTGCGGGTCGCAATTCCGTCAGCATCTCCCAGGTCTCCGGGAATGGTCGCGATGCTGATCGCAGAACCATGGACCTGGTTTACAGTCGCCCACTGCACCGGGATCCCCAGCGCAACGCTGATCGCCTCGCGTGACGTCGTCAGGGCATCGCCCTCATGGGCGGTAGTGAACGCGACGCCCCGAAAGCCGGGCGGCCTGATCATCCCTCGACGAAGTCAGGGATATCGAAGGGATCGTTTTCGTCCTCGTCGAACAGCGGAGCAGACGCCGGGGTGGGAGTGCGACTGGTTGAGACTCCGCTGGCGATCCCCCTGGCCCCTGGCCGCCGGCTACGCTCGAAACCTGCAGCTATCACGGTCACCCTGACCTCCTCGCCAAGGGTGTCGTCCACAACGGCGCCAAAGATGATCTGAGCATCATCATCACAAAGCACGTTGACCGCGGACGCAGCCTCGTTCACCTCATGCAACGTCATTCCTGGTGGACCCGCCACAGAAAGAAGCACTCCCCTGGCGCCTTCCATCGACGTTTCGAGCAGGGGCGAAGACATCGCTCTGTCGGCCGACTGTTGGGCCCGCCCCTCACCAGAAGCCTTGCCGATTCCCATCACCGCTGTCCCGGCGTCGGCCAATACTGTGCGCACATCCGCGAAGTCGACGTTGATGAGCCCTGGCGTGGTAATCAGGTCGGTGATCCCGGAGACACCGTTCATGAGAATCTCGTCTGCCATCGTGAACGCGTCAACCATCGACATCGAAGTGTCGGCCAACGCCAGGAGCTTGTCGTTCGGAATAACGATCAGCGTGTCGACTGCCTCGCGGAGATCTGCGATGCCCTGCTCTGCCTGGAGGGAACGCCGCCTGCCTTCAAAACCAAACGGCCTGGTCACCACACCCACGGTGAGGGCGCCCAGATTCCTGGCCACTTCGGCTACTATCGGCGCCCCACCGGTTCCGGTTCCGCCTCCTTCTCCAGCGGTGACGAACACCATGTCAGCGCCCTTGAGAACATCTTCGAGTTCTTCCCTGTGAGCCTCTGCCGCTGCCTTGCCAACCTCGGGATTCGCGCCGGCCCCTAGTCCCCTCGTGACTTCGCGAGATCGGAAGAGCGTCGTGTAGGGAAAGAGTGTAGATCTCGGTGGTC
>CALCCX010000127.1 GCA_937900165.1 uncultured Acidimicrobiia bacterium
AGGAGCGAAAAGGGAGAGAAGAATCCTATTTGATGAGAATTGAGTATAGTAAGATTATTAGTTTTTTTGTAATGATACGGCGACCACCGAGATCTACACTCTTTCCCTACACGACGCTCTTCCGATCTGATACACGATCGTTGAGGTTTTCTTCGGTGACAGGCTGGCGGGTTGGCGCGATCCGAACTTCGAGTCCGAGGTCCGCGCCCTCGCTTTGGGCTTCTGCTGCCGTCTTGCTGAAGAAGTTCGGCACGATGACCAGCTCCGGTCCGTCTGAAACGTAGACCTTGACCGTGTCGCCGGGCGCCAGCAGCTCACCTGGCGCCGGTTCGGTTCGGATCACAAAACCGACCGCAATCTCGTCGTGGTTCTCGGTCAGGAACTCAGGCACAAGCTGTAGCTGACCGAGGCTGAACGTAACGTCGCGCTCCGAGCGGCCCGTGTAGTTCTCGAGGATGATCGATTCGGGCCCCTCTGATACCCAGATGATCACGGTGCTGCCCTCTGCGGCATCCGACGATCCCAATGGATCCTGTCTGATGACGGTGCCCTCTTCTACGTCGTTGTCCCGCTCGGTCCGAAGATCCACTTCGAAACCTTGGCCCTCCAGCTGTTCGATTGCCCGATCGGCCGCCGAGCCTTCCACCAGTGGAACCCTTTTCGGTGTTTGGCCTGCCGAGACGATCAGAACCACGAACGCCCCCTCTTCGGCCGTTTCGAAAGCCGCCGGATCGGTGCCGATCACCGTGCCAACCTCAAAAGTGTCGCTGGCCTCACTGCGGGGGGTGACCCTGAAACCCAGGGTTTGCAGCTCGAGCCGGGCGTCTGCTTCCAATTGGCCCGCCAGATCTGGGATCTCGACGTCTCCGGACGCAGCCGGCCCGCCGGAAATGTTCTGGAAGAGCACGAATATGCCAATGAGGAGTGCGATCACGAGGCCGATCGCGGTGGCGATGAACGGAATCTGAGATGGGCCTCGCTCCTCGGCTGTCATTTGCCGGTAGGCCTCGTCTGGGCTGACGGTCGGCGGCGGGACCTCTCCTGGGGCGATGATCCTGGTTGACGAGGCGTCTGTTGGGACCGGTGGAGGCGGAGTGGCCGGTTCGGGTTCGGGAGCTACGAGCGGCGTCGCCCCTTGGAGGAACAGCAGCAGGTCGCGACGCATGTCGTTGGCCGTCTGATAGCGGCGGTCAGGGTCTTTTTCGAGCGCCCGCATGGCGATACGTTCGAGTTCGATCGGAACATCGGAGTTGATCTGACTAATCGGTGGCGGTACCGCCGAAACGTGTTGATATGCAACAGAAACCGAGGTTTCGCCTGTGTACGGGGGTTTGCCGGCCAGCATCTCGTAAAGCACGACTCCGAGGCTGTAAATGTCCGACCGGACGTCCGCCACTTCGCCCTTGGCCTGTTCGGGGCTGAAGTAGGTGGCCGTGCCGATAACCGAACCCGTCTTGGTGAGCTCTTGAGAATCGTCCCAAGCCCTGGCGATCCCAAAATCGGTGACCTTCACCGTTCCGTCAGAGGCGAGCAAGATGTTGCCCGGTTTGTTGTCACGGTGGATGACTCGGTTGCGGTGCGCAACCTCGAGGGCCGAGCCAACCTCCGCGGCGATCTCGGCGGCTCGCCTCGGCAGTAGAGCTCCCTCGGATTTCAACACGTCGCGAAGGGAGCGACCCTGGACCAACTCCATGACGATGAAGTAGGTCTGTTCATCCTCGCCCCAGTCGTAGATGGCGACGATGTTCGGATGCGACAAATTCGCGGCTGCCTGGGCCTCTTTGCGAAAACGGGCTACGAAGGTTTCGTCTGTCGAGAACTGTTGGTGGAGGATCTTGACCGCTACGCGGCGGTTGAGCTGAAGATCGCGCGCTTCGAACACATCTGCCATTCCACCTCTGGCGATGTGGGATTGGAGTTCGTATCGATTGGCGAGAGCACGTCTTTGTTCCATGAGAACCAGTCCGAAAGACTACTGGCCGGTCGACAACCAGTAGTCGATCACCGTCCGGGCGATCGGCGCGGCGACCACGCCGCCTGTGGCGTTTTCGCCGACGTCTCCGCCGTCCGCTACCACAACGGCGATTGCTATTCGGGGGTTCCCGACCGGGGCGAAACCGACGAACCAGGCGTGGGGCGGACCTCCGCCGACTTCAGCGGTGCCGGTCTTACCAGCCACTCTGATGCCGGGAATCTGGGCGCGAGTGCCTGTGCCCTGGGTGACAACCCGCTCCATCATCTCGCCGAGTATCTGGGCGGTCCCTGCTCCGATCGGCTGGGAAAGAAACTCCGGCTCCCGCTCCCAACGCAGCGTTGAATCGGCATTGAAACCTTTGGCGACCAGGAACGGCTCCATCAACCGGCCGTCGTTGGCGATCGCTGTTGCCACCAACGCCATCTGGAACGCAGTTGCCTGAACATCGCGCTCACCGAGGCTGTTTTGAGCAAGCGCCGCAAGGTCGCCGTTGAGATCGTCAGGCGTCGGAACTGCGGAGTTGAGCACCGGTAGGTCGAAGGGCGTATCGCGGTTGAACCCGTACTGCTCTGCCTGACCTATGACCGCCTCCTCACCGAGATTCATGCCGAGCAATGCAAACGTGACGTTGCACGATCGGAGGAAGGCAATCTCCAACGTCACCGTGTCCCCCGAACCGCACAGAACGCCCCGGTAGTTCTGGATTGTCGCCGTCGAAAGCGGCAGTTCGAGTTCAGAAGGGTTGGGAAAGATGGTCTCTGGCCCTGCCCCGCCTGTTTCGATGGCGGCGCTCGCAACGATGGTCTTGAAGGTGGAACCGGGAGCATATGACTCGCTGATGGCTCTGCTGAGCAAGGGCTGATCCGGATCTTCTCTCAGTGTTTCCATGGCGGTTTGCGCGCTGTCGCCAACCAGCAGGTTCGGGTCAAAGGAGGGCGAGCTGACCATGGCCAGAACGGCTCCGGTCGCTGGATCGATGGCCACCACCGCTCCGGCTTGGGTGCCCAAAGCATCAGCCGCCACCCTCTGGAGAGCGTCGTTCAACGTGAGTTGCACGCTTTCGGCTGGCTCGTCGCCGCCGAGTAATGCCTGGATGATTCCCGATACTGTCAGGTCGCGCCCCGAGGTCAGGTCCTGGGCCCTGATTCGCTCGACGCCGGTGTCTCCGAACAGGAAAGATGAATAGCCGACCGTGTGGGCGTAGATGTCGCCTTGCGGGTATTCGCGGAGGAAGCTCTGGGGGTCGGCCGGATCGGGCACCGAGCGGGCGAGCACGATATTGTCGGCCGACAGAATCAGGCCCCGCTCCCGTCCGATCCTCGAGATGAGTTCTCTCGAATTGCGAGGATCGCTCCTGAGTCGATCGGCCGCGAACACCTGCCAGTAGGTGACAGCGACCACCAGCACCGCGAAAATCACGAACAGGGCGACCGCGACCCTGCGCATCGGCCCGTTCATGTGCGTTCCTCGTGCGAAATTCTGGCCAACATGGCCAGCAGCAGAAAATTGGATAGGAGAGACGATCCGCCGTAGGACATGAATGGCAGCGTGATGCCGGTTACGGGCATGAGCCGGGTCACCCCCGCCAGGATCAGGATGGTCTGGAGCCCGAGTACGAACGAGAGGCCGGCACCGAGCAACTTGCGGAACAGGTCGCGGGATCGCAATGAGATACCGAACCCGGTAGCCACCAGGAGTGCATAGGCAGCGATGACAACGACGCTTCCGGCCAGACCCAACTCTTCGGCGACCGCCGCGAAGATGAAGTCGGTGGCGGCTGCGGGAATTAGATCTGGCCGGCCGAGGCCCAAACCTGACCCGGACAAGCTTCCGGTTCCGAGGGCGAACAGGCCTTGGGCAACCTGGTAGCCGGTGTCGGTGTAGTCGGCGAACGGATCGAGCCAGGCCGCCACCCTACGTTGTACGTGGGGGAATCGGGTCCACGCCGCGAACACCCCTGCCGCGAAGAGTCCCGCCCCGACCCCGATGTATAGATCGGAAGAGCGTCGTGTAGGGAAAGAGTGTAGATCTCGGTGGTCGCCGTATCATTAAAAAAAAAAAAAAAAATTAAAATAAAAAAAAACAAAAAAACAAAATCAAAAAAAAAAACAGAATACACATGTCCCTCTCGTCGAGCATCAACACACACGCTCACATGTTACTATCAC
>CALCCX010000128.1 GCA_937900165.1 uncultured Acidimicrobiia bacterium
GACCAGGTCGACAGTTGTCGTGTGTAGATCCCGAGACGACACGTCGTGAGGGCCCAGGAGACGGTTGGTTTGCCACATGGTCCACGCTCGGGAGATGCCTCCAGATCCCGGGTAGAGGTCATCGAGGGTGTCATCTGGGTAGGCGCCGAGCAGGTCAAACATCCACCAGATGAACGCTGCGGGTTTCGCTCCGATAACCCTGTTCGGATCTGTCGTCCTCGGCCGTGAATGATGGGTGAGCGCGTCTGTTCGTCTGTCAGCTGGAGACGACAGATACGGGCGACCTGTCTGATAGATGACCGGTTCCCAAGCGTTGAGGGGATAGTAGGAGACAGTTGGGCGTTCACCCCGCACCCATGCGGCTACTCGCACTGATGGTGGACACAACGCCAAGACGTCGTGTAGTGCATCTGCTGACGTCGATAGTGCCCATCCGTCGTATCCCTGCAGACGCGATAGGAGGGCCTCGTGGTCGACTTCGCCATCGAAGTCGGGGTGATCGGCGTAATAGCGGGCGGCCATGCCCGGATACGGTGGGTCGGCATAAGCGAGCCGTCGTGACTCGCCGGCGCTACGCGACCGCTGTGGTGCTCGTCGCCCGAACCGGTGAGACGCCTGGCGGCACCGCTTCGAGCAGAATTTGGTGTCAGCGCGGGCTTCTGAACGTATCGGCCCTTCGCACCAAGAGCATGATCTGTCGCTCGAGTACTCGACGACGGCTGATCTGTCGTCTAGGTCCTGAGAGACAGATCCGCTCATCCGAACATCGCGAGCTGTGCTGCCTCGTCGTCGGCCGGCTTAGGACCGCCCGTTTCGGTGGCTGCGGGTTGGTGGCGGATGGCTGCGCCGGCGCCTGCTGTGGCGAGCAGGCTCTTGCGTAGTGCGTCGACGGTACCGAAGCCGCCGTCTGCGAGAACTCGGCAGAAGGCGTCGATCACTGGTATGCCGTCGGCGGTGAGCATTGAGACGATGCCTGGTACGTTTTCCATAGCCATGGTTTTGGGGTTGATTTCGAGGACGAGGCGGGCGAATTCGAACACCATCGAGTTGCGGGGGTCCATGACGGCGCGTTTGCCTGCGAAGGAGAACCCTTGGCATGGGGGACCGCCGAAGACCGCGTCGATGTCGCCTGGTCGCATGTGGAGGTCGTTGAGGATGCGTTCGCCTGTGAGGTGGGTGATGTTTCCGAAGTAGTAGTGCTGACAGCCGATGATTTCGGGGTAGTGCGAGATCCATCCGGATCCGGCGTGTTCGGTGAGGGCGTCGATGTCGCCGTTATGGGTCTTGTTTTTGGTGAGCCATCGTCCGAGTCGGTCTTTGTCGTCTTCTTCGATGCCGTGGATTTGGACTTGGCCGTAGCGGGCCATGTTGGCGAGGTATGTGACGGCTGAGGCGGGGTCGTTGTCAGCTGCGACCGCGACGTGGAAGCCGGCTTGTGTGAATCCCAGGTCCATGCCGCCTGCTCCGGTGAAGAGGCTCACTCCGATAGGTGGTGCCTCTCCGGGTGGGTCGGGTATTCCCTCGGTCATCGCCGTGAACGATTCGGCGTATCGGTCTGGGAGGATCAGACCCCGTTCGGTTCGAGCCCAGCCGCTCACCGGGACCGCTGTTCAAGCCGTTGTACTTCATATGGGCTGAGTCGGATTGCTCTTTGGGGAGGGTGTTTCCACCAGATCACGGGTGTGCTTAGGGGATGGACGCAGCGGATGCTGTGGAGCCAAATGTGTCGTCCGGCAGCGAACTCGGTCCAGGTGTCTTCTGACATGGTCAGTTTGTCCAGTAGAGGTGCTCGGGGCGTTGTGTTGGCGCGGATGTCCGGCCGGGTTCCGTACCAGCGGACTATTTCGCAAGTTGCTTCGATGCGTCGTTCGCCGCCAGTGCGATAGAGCCATATTCGGCCTGGTTCTAGTTTGTAGGGCCGAGCCTCGATGGTTTTCGTGCCCCTGAGGAGGAGGTCTAGGTACTCCGGCCAGACTGGGAGAAGCCATTCGGTCATGGGGACCGCTGTTTTGGGTATTGGTTCCAAGTTTGGCCGCCGAGGGTATGACCCGCAGCCTTCTTGCCGACCCGACGCATCACCTTCCCGTCGTCGTGGACGTCGATGACAGTCTGATTTGAGCCAGGCCGTGGGATGTCCAGGGTCCACTCGCCCCATTGTTTGAAAAAGAACGGGACGTTTGCTTCTGTGCAACGATCTCGGATATCAAGCACCCATTCGGGGTGCATGGGTCGGGCGTTGGTGCCGGATTCGCCTCCTACGATCACCCAGTCGATGTTGTCGAGGTCGAGGGACGGTAGAGGGCCGAGCAGGGGTTCGAGCGACAGGAACCGGACAGCGGCGGGGATTGCTGCCAGGTGTTCAGATCGGAACATGTAATGGTTGGACTCGATCGAAGTGCCAAGCCACACGTTTGGTGGTGGGAAGGTCGGTTGTGGTCCGCGGTTGAAATATTCGCGCATGCGTTGGGGGCGTTTGGTTAGGACTTGGAACTGGTGCCAGTCCGCTTTGGCCATCACACCGAATACGTCGTTGATGAATTCGTCTGGTACGTCGGGGTGGAACAGGTCGGACATTGAATTGACAAAGATCCGCCGTGGTCTTTTCCACCGTAGTGGCTGGTCGAGCCGGTCTCGGAGTAGGTTGATCTGCCCTGTCCAGTCTCCGCCAGCGACAGTTCCGTCATATCCGTCGACCTTGGGGTTCGCAATCATCCTGGCTGAGACGCCGATGGCGTAGCAGTTGTCGCAGCCGGGTGACACTTTTGAGCATCCGACTACAGGGTTCCAGGTGGCATCCGCCCATTCGATTCCTGTTTTGTCACCCATCTGATGGGCCTTTCTGGTCGGTGACGACGAACACGATGAGGCCGTCGTGTTGTACGTTTGATCGTTCGATGTGGGACAGGCGCAGGTCGAGGCCGGTCTGTTCGCCTATGTAGGTTTCGAGGACCGTTCGGACGTCTTCGAGGTTGGCGCAGAAGAGGGCGGGTTCGCCGGCTATGGACCGGTCGTCTGGGCTTGTTCGTATCACCCAGGTCATGATGTGGGGTCGTCTTCGTCGAGTGTCAGCGTGGCTGTGTTCGCGGCGTGGCGTCGTTGTATCGCTTCGTATACGACGTGTGATTGCTCGCCGGCGATCGCTGCTGATGCGGGCTGGTGAAGGACGTTGTCGGCGAAAGCGGCGACTGCATATAGGACGCCGTATGCGTGGATGAGGGCCTCGTCGACGGTCAGGTCTGTGCTGGCGAGGTGGCTGACGACGTGGTCTCTGGCCGTTGACAAGTCGTGGTCTGCCGAGGCCAGCCCACATGCCGGACAGTTGTCGCCGTCGAGAGAAACAACAAATACGGGGCTCATCGGGGGATGCCGATGGTTGTGTGTTGGCACATTCCGATGGTGGGGATGTGATCGGCGGGGGAGTAAACCTTGACGGTTTTGGCTCGGGGCGCTTCAACGTTGATGTCGTAGACGTAGACGTCGATTGGCCGCTGCTGGGTGTCACGGATGGCTCGGACGTGAGCGAGCCGGGTTGCCTCATCGCGGTCGGTGGCTCTGATATGCCAAACACGTTGTGCCCGGCCGGACCACGGTGAGACGGGATCCGGGTGGTCGGTTTGGGCGACTGCGAAGTACCAGCGCATCATGATCGCTGTGTGAGGCCGAAACCGTCACAATGCGGGCAGACATCCCAGGAGGCCTGGTACACAAACGTCGGGGCCCCTCTGCTGGCTGTTCTGATGCGTGTTCGGGTCACGAAACCGTGTGTGTGGAGATCAACGAGCAGTTGGCGGATACGGGCTTCGTGTTTTTTGAGGACGTAGGCGATTTCGTTCGCTGTCGGATGACGGCCATTCAAGGACATGTCGGCGACGGTTTCGAGGACGTCTCGTTGTGCGCCGGTGAGGTCCATAATCCGTTGGGATGGCCGGGCTGCCTCACCGTCTTCCCCACTGGCGAAGCTTGGCCCGGCCATCCCAAACCCTTGCGAACGTTCACCCATCATCGGGACCGCCATCAGCATGGTCCGTGTAGGGGATGAATGCGCCTTGGATGTTGGTGGTGATGGTGGCGCGGTCGGATTCCCACCAGATCTGTTCGCCGTCGGTTTTGAGGAGGAGGGCGACGGTGGAGACGTGGCAAGATCGGTTGTTCTCGTCGGTGTGGGGGAGGAAGTATCCGTGAGGGCAGGCCACCATGGCTTCGACCCTTTTGAGAAGTTCGGCAGCCATCAGGAGGGCTCTTCGTTGGTTTCGGGCGTGGTGGCTGGTTGGGCGCAGTGGTCGCAGTAGTGAGCGGCGGGGTGGAGTCGACGACCTTTTTTGGGGCATTTGGGGTTGGTACAGGTTGGCCGCGGGTCTGGGGTTCGGGTGTTGATGTCGTCGAGGTCGTCAGCGATTCGGCGGCTGAGGTTCTCGAGTTGGCGGTTGATCCGGCGGAGCCGTTGTTGGTGGTGGCGGACGTGTGAGCCGGGTTCGGGGGTTTGTCGGCTGGTGGTGATTTGGTCGGAGTCGGATGTGGAGGACCTGGTGGGGTCGGCGGCGAGCGCGGCCCATGAGAGCTGTGTGTAGAGGTTCTCGAGGGGCGGATAGGTTTTGTAGAGGGTGACGATGGCGGTGCGGTTTGATGCGTGTTTGAGTGCCCGGTTTTCTGCTTCGAGGTCGCCCATGCGTTGGTCTTTTCGTCTGATCTCTGCCCGTAGTGCTGATTCGGTGACGGGACGGTTCTGCGTCGTTTTCGACATCAGGACCGCCTGTTTCGTGTTTTGAGGGTTTGGGCGAGGGGGCCGAAGTCGATGTGTGCTGCGATGGGTCCTTGGCCGAAGCCGCAGCCGCTGATAGCGGTTTGGGTGTTGCAGAGTGAGCAGGTGTGGTGTCTGCGTTCGGGGTCGACGTGGGGTGTGACGGTTTTTAGGGTGGTGCACCACCAGGATCGCATCATCAGGTGGTCCTTTGTAGGTAGGTGGGGAGGATTTCGCCTTTGAGTACGGCGGCTGCGGCTCGGATGAGTTGGCCTGCGATGGCGGCGGGTGGGTTGGGGTCGTCTTCATGGACGTAGCAGACGACTTCGATACGGACTGGTTTGGTGGGGTCGTAGTCGATGGCCAGCTGAGTCACTGGGTCACCACCCAATCGCCCGTGGGGTGCAGCTGGTCGCCGGTTTCGTTGTCGATGCGTGGGTTCGTGGCGGCTGGTTGTGGTTCTGCGGCGGGGACGGACAGGTCACGGGGGCGGCCACCAGCGCTGATGGTGGACAGAGCAGCGTTGATTGCTGTTTCGGCTTGCCTGAGTTGGGTGGCTGCGCCCCGGGCGAACGAACGGGCTGCGAACGGTACGTTGGGTTCGGAATCGGTGATGTCGTTGAGGACGTCAACCCAGTGGCCGATCTGATCGGCGGCCATCGTCAGGTGCTCGGTGACACGGGCAGGTGTCTTCTTCACGGCAAGATCACGCGACACCCCGTTGGCGGATCCACAGGCCCCACACCAGCGCTAGCCCGGCAACGAGCAGACCGACACCGGCCGCGAAAGCCACGTCACTGGCGAGGCCCGTACGGGGCAAACAGATCGGTGCGCCGGTGCTATCCGCCCGCCCATCACGGTCATCGTCGAGCACAGAGTCCGCCGGGACGCACGGCTCAGACGTAGGTGGTGTAGCCGATGGTCCAGTCACGGTTGTGGTAGGCATAGTGGTTGTCGCCGTGGTTGCTGGTGGGAGTCCCGTCACGGTTGTGGTAGTGGAGGATGTGGTCGGTGTAGTCGCGGGCTTCGGACTCGTTGTCGTGGATGAGTTCGGCGGTGATGTGGTGGTAGTGGTAGCGGGTTGGCTTGTTGTTGTCGGCTGAGTCGTCGATGTCGTGCTCCCCGGAATCGTTGTCGTCGACGGGGGGACCGTAAACGTTGTCACAGGTAATGATGTTGATGTCGTGGCTCCTGTCGTAGTGGTGGCTGGTGGTGTGCAGTCGATCGTGACCACGATCCCGCCGCTGAACGTTTGACGTCGCATCCCGGCGAGCACGTCGCCGTCACCGAACTCGACCTCGACCCAGATCGTCGAACCGAGAATCAGCGTCCCGGATGCAGTACCGACGAAACCGCCCTCACGTTCCACGTCGATCAGTGTTACTGCGTCACCGTTGGACCGGATCCACAGGTTGTTCCCGATGTGAACTGAATCAGGATTGATCGACGCTCCTGACACGACACACGCCGCGTCGACAAGATCATCTGGGACAATTTTGGTCGGGCCGACCTGCTGAAAGTCGCCTGGATGACCCTTGGCTACCGTGTTCTCGGCGACGGCCAGCGTGAAGACCTCGTGGTCGGCAGCGCCGGCGGGCGTTGACAACACCATGAGAACCACAGCCAGTCCAGCCATGGCCACCGTCGCAGCCGATAGTCGCCACGCAGTCATGGTGCCACCTGGGCGGCGAGTTCAGATGACAGTGTTTGATCGACAGGTTTCGGTGGCGGGTTGTTGAGCAGTGCCGCTGTGACGTCCTCGAGGCGCATCGGTGTGGTCGTGCCACAGCGGCCACAGACCACCGTGACGTGGCCAAGAGGTTTGTCAGACCAGTCGCATGTGGCTTCCCACTCGCCCAGGTGTACCGCGGGATATCCGTAGACGTGGCCCCGTTCGGCGCAGTCAGCGACAGCGAGCTTCTTTGACGTTTCCGGGTCGGCCGGGACCGCTGCGAGGCCGATGATTTCGGCTGGTGATGGGGCGTGGCGTTCGGCGGCGGCGACGAGGTCGTTGATGGCTTTGAGTGCCCGGTCGTGGGAGACGGCTTGGACCTGGTGGGCGAGGTCGGAGGCGTGTGCCCACTTCGAGGAGCGGCCCCACATCATTTCCACTCTGTCGGCGATATCGATCCACTGCTGGGGTGTCAAGGGCGGTCTCCTGTTTCGAGTTCGGCTGGCGGCTGGGGTTGGAATTCGGTGGCGTCTGCGCCGGCGGCGATACGGGCTCGGCGCATCTGCTCGGGATCCCCGCGGAGTGGGGCACGACCGAGCGGGCCAACATGTTTCACGAGGGCGTCGGCGGTCAACGTGGCATCGGGGAAATGTTCGGGCCATGCCAGGGCGCGGCGGCCAAGTTCGGCGTACCAGGAATCTTTGGGGATGCCCTCAGCGGTGAGCGCTGCGGAGATCTCCCGGTCGTAGCTGCCCAGGCGGATCTGCTGCATCACCGCCGTCAGCTTGTCGGCAAAGGTGTTGAACGAGCGGGCGATCTGCGCGACTTCGTCTTCGAGATCGGAAGAGCACACCTCCGACATCCAGTCACACTGATATA
>CALCCX010000129.1 GCA_937900165.1 uncultured Acidimicrobiia bacterium
ATGGGTTGGTCGCAACCAGATGACCCGGTCGGATTCGATTTCACCTTTTCTCGTCACCTCTTTGAGTCGCTCCTCTGGCCCGAGTTGGTCGCCCATTTTCCCGCGTTCGACCGGCTCAGGGTCACCGGCGGTTGGGCCGGCCTCTACGCGGTAAACACTCTGGACGGCAACGCCATTCTCGGTGAGTGGCCAGAGTTGACGGGCCTCTACCTCGCCAACGGGTTCTCGGGCCATGGCTTCCAACAATGCCACGCGGTCGGCCGCTACCTTGCTGAGCTGATCACCGACCGGCCCGTCAGCCTGGATCTTGCCCGCCTCGGCCCTCAGCGCATCCTGGACAACCAACCCCTCTACGAACACGCCGGCCGAATCGTCTGAGCCTGGATACACCGACTTAGGGAGGCGAGTCGCCCGGCGGTCTGCACCGCTACCGAGGTTCAGGGTTGTCTCGGCTTTCACATTGTGTGAGATGGGCCAGGAGTGAAGAGCCCTTGCCAAGACTGGCGAGGCGGGCGAGGAGCCAATCCGTGCGGTGGATCTAGGCTGATCGGAGGAGTCGAGTCGATGACGAAACTGACCATACGTGACGGTGCCCCTGAGGATTTTTCGCGGATCAACGAGATTTACAACTGGACCATCGTGAACAACCACGTGTCGTTCGACGATGAGCCATACGACCTGGAGAAGCGCCAGGCGTGGTGGGACGCGAGAGACTCCGACTTGGTGTGCTTGGTGGGCGAGGAAGACGGTCAGGTGATCGGTGTGGCCTACTCGAGCAGGTATCAATCTAAATCTGGCTATCGATCCACCGTCGAGACCACGATTGTGATCGACGCCGACCATCTAGGCAGGGGAGTGGGTACCACCCTGCTCGGTGCGCTGCTCCACCGGCTCGAAAACGATGGCTTTCATGTGGCCGTTGCCATCGTGGCGCTGCCCAATGACGCCTCTGTCGCCCTCCATCACCGACTCGGATACGAGACTGTAGGTGTGCTCCATGAGGTCGGCTACAAGAACGCCAAATATTGGGACACAATGCTTCTACAAAGGCGCCTGCAGAAGCAGCAGTAGTGCGCAGCATCAAAGTTGCGCGCCCACCTGCATGAGCACAATCGGCTGTGGCTGTGGCTGTGGCTGTGGCTGTAGCTGTCGGTTTCGGCCTGGCGGGCCAGAAGCCCGCCGTTCGCTGCGCTCACTAACAGAGTTGCTTCGCAACTCTCGTATGTGGCTAGATGGCTTCCAGGGCGGATACATAGTCCGAGTAGTTTCGGGCGGAGCCGAGGTCTTGGCTCGTCAGGGCGCTGCGGATGATGCCGTCGTTGTCGAGGATGTAGGTGGTGCGGTCGGCGCAGCCCAGGGCCTCGTTGAAGGTGTCGTAGGCCTTGGCGGTCTCCCCATGGGGCCAGTAGTCGGACAGCACCGGGTATTCGATGCCCTCGGACTCGGCCCACCTGGCGTTGGCGAAAGAAGAGTCGGCAGTGATGACGATTACATTGGCGTCGAGAGATTCGAGTTGCGCGACTTTGTCGCGTAACTCACAGACTTCGCCCGTGCATACCCCACTGAACGCAAACGGCATGAAAGCGATGACGGTTTTTGATCCGCGTAGGTCGGCGAGAGAGACAGGGTTCTTAGACTGATCGGGAAGCGAAAAGTCTGGGGCGGCGGTTCCGACCTCGAGAGCCATACAAGCGATCCTTCTGTTGGGGAGGACCGGATTGTAGGTGTTTGGCCGACTAGTCCAACAACACCCTGGCCGCCCAGCCGACCGGGTCGGCGAGTTCGGCCAGAGTCGGTAGATTTGCCGGGCCCTCCCAGAGCTTCATCAGCGTCTCGTCTCCCCATCGATTGGCCACCGCTGCACAAAACTCTGCCCCGACCCCGTACTCGCCTCGCTGCAACTCGACACCGAGCATCCGGCCCACCATGTTTTCACCATCTGCCGTCTCGGCCCGGCGGGTTCTCATGGCTTCACGCATGCTCGACAGGTCTGGCAGAAGGTCGCTTGCCGACAGATTGATCACATGGTCGCCAAAACCCTCCATGAGCATCATCAGAGCCTGGAGGTCTGCCAGTTTGTTCTCTTCGTCCTGGCCGGACAGAAGACCGCTGAGCCCGCTTGGATCGGACAACAGTTCTTCCATCTTCGACGGGTCTTGGAAGTCACCGAGTCGTTCGGTGAGGGCATTCAGGTCCACATCCATCGACTCGACGTATTTGGCAATCAGATCATTGAGGTGGGGGCGGACCCAAGCCTGGGCGAACTGGGCGTGGTGGGTCACCTCGTTCAGGGCCACCCACAGGCGGACCTGCCGTGGATCCAATTGGTGATCCGTTGCAAACTCTTCGATGTTCGGAACGACATAGGTGATATCGCCGTGTTGGGCCGTCGGCAGCCCAATGTCGAACTGTCCCAGGACCCGGTGTGCGAGAGCGCCAACCATTGCTCCCATTTGCATTCCCAGCAAGGCAGGAGCGAGCTGGGAGAGCATCCCCTCAATGCCGCCACCGGTTGGGGTGTTTGACAGTTTCTCGGCCATCGGTTCCACGAGGTACTGGAACGATTTGAGATTCTTCATCGCCCACTGCGCCCTGTCCAGAGGCAGCGTGTCGAACAGCGGGCCGGTCAGAAGGCCGGATTTTTCGCCGATCCGGAGTTGGGCGAGTCTGGTCAGCTCGAGATACTCGTCAGCCAGGCGCGGTTCGATGGGCTGTCGGTCGCCCGCCATGTGTCCGACGATTTGTTCGGCGAGGGCCCAGTTGACCGGTCCCGGCTGGTTGAGTAGCGCAAACAACTGATCGAAAATGTTGGCGTCGTCCATCATCTTGTCCGCTGAATCGTTGCCGCTGCGCGGCCGGTTCGACGACCGAAACGCAGACCCGTTGGCAGGTTCATAAACTCAGTCTATGAACGCCGAACAAGTATCGGGTCGCCAGTCCGTTTCCAGAGTCCTTGTCAGCGATCAGCCGATCGACGGTGCAGCGCTCACCCAAGAGGTAGCCGACGATGCGAGTGGGGCAACAGTTCTGTTTTTGGGCACTGTGAGAGACCACTCCCCAGGCAAGGCTGGTGTGACACACCTGGAGTACGAGGCATATCGGGAGCTGGTCGAGACCAAGATCTCTGAGGTGGTGGCCGAGGCCGGCGGTCAATGGTCGATAAAACGATCTGCCGTTGAGCATCGCATCGGCAGGGTGGATGTGGGTGGAGTGTCGGTAGGTGTCGCCGTGTCATCAGCGCATCGAGCAGACGCCTTCGGGGCGGCGCGCTACATCATCGACGAGCTCAAGGCCAGGGCTCCGATATGGAAGAAGGAACACTGGGACGGTGGCGACGAGTGGTCGCAAGGGGCCTGAATCAGTCTGATCCATCCCACCACATGAGGTGGAGTTTTTCCGTCATTCCGACTTTTCGCGCCCTAATGTGCAACGACGCAGATGGCCACGGAATGTGACCAGTTGGCCGCCCGAGGAAGAGAGTCTGAATGACGATTGTTGTCGAGCGCCCTGACAGCCCAGACATTTCGTCCGGCTACCCCACGATCGCGTCTCTCGCGTTTGACTGGTCACGGCGGACTCCCGACCAGGTGGCCATGCGCGAGAAGGACTTCGGGATCTGGAAGGGATATACCTGGGCGGAGATTTGGGAACTCGTCCACGAATCTGCTCACGGACTGCTGGCGCTCGGCGTCGGCTTCGGCGATCGGGTTTCCATCCAATCCGAGGATCGCCCGGAGTGGGTCATCCTCGACATTGCCACTGTCGCCATCCGGGCGATCAACGTCGGCATGTATCCCACCAACCCAGCCGCCGAGGTCGAGTACTTGTTCAACGATTGTGGATCATTGGTCCATTTTGCCGAAGATCAGGAGCAGGTCGACAAGCTCCTCGAGAGACCAGAAGGGGCCCGGACGGTCAGAAACGTCATCTATGTGGAGCCACGGGGGGTCCGCAACTACGACGACGGCAGGCTCGTCTTCTGGGACGACTTCCTAGAGCTCGGCCGCCGGCACATGGCTGAACATCCCAATGCCGTCTTCGATCTCATGGCGACCGCCGAAGCCGATGACATCATGACCCTCGTCTACACCTCAGGCACCACTGGCCCGCCCAAGGGTGCGATGCTCTCCAACGCCAACGCCCAGTTCTCGATGGACTTGGTGGTGAATGTTCCCGGGCGCACTCCTGACGGGATCAGCCCGAATTCGAGTGACACCATCCTCACCTACCTGCCGCTTTGCCATGTGGCCGAGCGCATCTTCTCGACTTGGACGATGGTCATCTCCGGGGCAATGCTCAATTATGCAGAATCGATCGAGACGGTGCAGGAGAACCTGCGCGAGATCCAACCCACTCTGTTTTTCGCCGTCCCCCGGATTTGGGAGAAGATGGCGGCGATCGTCGAGATCAAGAGCCGCGACGCCACCAGGGTCAAGCGGCTCATCTTTGGCGGATCGATGAAGCTCGCCAGGGCAATCGGTCGGGAGAAGATCGCCAACGGTGGCAGCCACACCGCCAAGTCGCGCATCCTCTACGCCATCGGTTACCCACTTGTATTCCGAGCCCTCAAGGAGCGTCTCGGCATGCGCAGGGTGCGCTGGTCGGCCACCGGCGCCGCTCCGATCGCTCCAGAGGTCATCGAGTTCTTCACGGGGATCGGCGTCCCCATCTACGAGTTGTATGGGATGACCGAGAACTCAGCAGTCGCCACCCTCAACTTCGCGGGCCGCATGAAACTCGGTACCGTTGGAGAGCCCTACCCGGGCATCGGTCTGCGAATCGACGAGGAGACCGGGGAGATCCAGACCAAACACCCTGGCGTATTCCAAGGCTACTGGAGAAATCCCGAGAAAACGTCCGAGACGATGACCGAGGATGGTTGGCTCCGCACCGGAGACGTCGGGGAGTGGGTGGACGGGACCCACGTCAAGATCGTCGATCGCATCAAGGACATCATCATCACCGCAGGTGGAAAGAATATTTCCCCTTCGGAGATCGAGAATTCTCTGAAGGCTTCGCCCCTGATCAAAGAGGCCATGGTCATCGGGGATGGCCGCAAGTATCTCTCGGCTCTCATTGCGATCGAGCTCGATGTCATGGGTGACTGGGCGACGAGAAAGAAGATCGCCTACACGACGTACCGTGACCTTTCAGAGAAGCCAGAGGTCATTGATCTGATTCAGTCCATTGTCACCGCCACCAACGAGAAGTTTTCCAGGGTCGAGAACATCCGCAAATTCAGGATGATCCCCAAGGAACTCGACCACGAGGACGGGGAACTGACTGCCACCCAGAAACTCAAACGCTCTGCGATGGTGGACATGTTCGGCGACCTTGTCGAGTCGATGTACTCGTGACCGGCTCAAAGGCCTCGACTGAAGGCGGAATGGGGCTTCTTCCATGATCGTGCTCGCCCAGGTGGGTGGTTCACCCCTCGAGACGCTCCTGACCAAACTGCTGGACGGTATGGCTCTTGGTGCCATCTATACGCTGATGGCGCTCGGGTTCGTGATCATCTACAAGTCCACTCAGGTATTGAGTTTCGCGCACGGGGCGATCGCCGCGGTCGGCGCCTACCTGGTGGCGTATTTCGTGACGATCATCAACTGGCCCGGTCGCTACCTCACCGCGCTGCCCATTACCCTCACTTTCATCATTTCGGCAAGTGTGGGGGTTGCGGCCGCGGCGGTTGTCGGGATGGTGATCGAGCGCTTGTTCATTCGACCAATGGTCGGTCAACCTCTGTTCTCGATCGTGATGATCACCCTTGGGATCGACATAATCCTGCGGACCGTGTTGGGCGACCTCCTGGGTCAGGGTGGACAGCTCGATATCGGTGCCCCGTGGGGTATTTTCAGCGTCACCACCATCAGCGGGGTCATCATCCCCCACTCCTACGTCGCAACGATCGTCGCGGCCGCGGCCGCGGTTGTCGTCCTGGCCGTGTTCTTTCGTAGCCGCACGGGAACCGCAATGCGGGCCAGTGCGTTTGATCAGGAAGCCGCCATGGCCCAGGGGATTTCGGCGGGCCGGATTTTCGCGCTGGCGTGGGCGATCGGTGCGGCCCTCGCCGCTATCGGAGGGATTTTTGGGTCGGTGGCGCCGCGGGGTTTTGGGGTCAACCAGACGACCCCGTTTTTCGCTCTTCGGGCGTTTCCGGCGATCATCATCGGAGGTCTTGACTCGATTGTCGGTGCCGTAGTCGGCGGATTCACCGTGGGGATCGCCGAAGTCCTGGCTGGTCACTACCTGTCGCAGTTCACCGACACTCTTGGCATCGGCTTCAACAACATCGTGCCCTACCTCGTGATGATGGGCTTCTTGCTCGTCAAGCCATACGGGTTGTTCGGAACGAAGGAGATCAGGCGAGTATGAGGGGCAGACCAAACCTCTACACCTCTTACGAGGACGAGCAGCGGATTCTGCCGACTATGACCCAGCGGGTGGCCATGGCCGCCTTCTTGTTGGCAATGGTCACGATTCCGTTCAGCGTGATCCCTGGCATGAGGTTCCTCGGCACACCCGGCTGGCTTCAGATCCTCAACGTGACGCTGGTGTTCCTCATCGCAGCGCTGGGACTGAACATCCTGATCGGGTTTGCCGGCCAGGTGTCTCTAGGCCACGCCTTCTTCATGGGAGTCGGTGCTTACACGGCAGCGGTGCTGGCCGGCTCGCCAACGCAGGCGCTGTGGGGCCTCGAGCTGCCCCTGTGGTTTGCCCTGCCGATTGCCGGATTGGTAGCCGCGGCGGTCGGGATCGTGGTGGCGCCAACCGCGGTTCGGGTGCGAGGCCTGTACCTGGCCATTGTGACGCTCGGTCTGGTTTTCATCGGCGCGCACATATTTCGCAACTGGAACCAGGTGACCGGGGTGCCGGAGCTGGGCCGCGATTGGGGTCCACTGCAACTGGCGTTGTGGGACATCGACGGTCCGGCCATCCGTTTTGACACGGACGGCGAATGGTTCGGCGTGTTCCTACCGAGTGAGGGCAAGACGTTCTTGTTCATGCTGGTTGTAGCAGCCGGGTTTGTCGTGTTGTCCAAAAACCTCGCCAGATCTCGGTTGGGACGTTCGTTCGCGGCCATTCGCGACCGTGACATAGATCGGAAGAGCGTCGTGTAGGGAAAGAGTGTAGATCTCGGTGGTCGCCGTATCATTAAAAAAAAAAAAACTAAAAGAACATAAAAAAAAAAAATAAAAACAGACTAAATGACTTTTATACTTCCTTAGTGTCTTACCCTAGTCGTATCCGCTCCATTCCTATTCTTATCCTCTACCATCATACTT
>CALCCX010000130.1 GCA_937900165.1 uncultured Acidimicrobiia bacterium
CTGGGCCAGCTTGGTGACCGCCAGGATGAAGTTCCCGACGTTGTACTTGAGCTTCACCGGATCGGTGGCCTCGTAGTAGATCACTGCATCAACGGTGACGACCACGTTGTCCTTGGTGATGACCTCTTGCGGTGGAACGTCGGCCACCTGCTCCCGCATGTCGACCTTCAACAGACGTTTGATGAACGGCATCACCCAGCGCAGGCCGGGACCCACCGTCTTGTCGTAACGGCCGAGCACCTCGACGAGGCCATTTTCGAACGGGCGCACGATCCGGAATCCGGTCGCGGCCACCAACATCGCCCCTATGGCGATGACGGCTAGCAAACCAATAACTGCTCCCATGTTCTTCCTCTCTCCCTCTTTCTCGTACTACGATCGTACTGAGTAATTTGCCGGCGGTCCTGCCCGCCTTTCAGCGGGTTCTAGAGACCGCTATATCTCCCAGTCTTATTCATCGGATTCTGAGACGACGAGCCTCGTCCCTCGAACTCCTGTGACCTTCACCATCACACCCTCTTTGATGCGGTCACCGTCGGTGGTGGCTCTCCACTCTTCTGTTTCAACTCTCACCCGCCCGACGTTGTCCATTGGGTCGACGGCGGCCAACACGAGTGCTTTGGCGCCGACGTAGCGGTTGGCACCAACCCTCGGCTGTTCTTTCTCGTCCTGGCGGCGAACAAACTTCTGCATGTAGAACAGTGAAGCACCCGAAACCGCCAGGAACGTTACCCACTGCACGAGCACATTGGCGCCGACCCAGGCGAGAATGGCTGCCGCCACCCCTCCTACTGCGAAGGGGAGGAGAAAGAATCCGGCGGTGAAGATTTCTCCGATCCCCATGAACATGGCGAGACCGGTCCAGACCCATCTCCAAATTTCGTTGTCTTCCACGCTGCTCCCCTCTCCTGAGCTCAAAACCACGGCAATCATGATCGCCGAGATCGCCGTTCCGTAAAGCACGATGGATATTCGTCTGCTCTGTGTCGATCCTCGCTGGGGCTTTGCCCTCTTGATGTCATCCCAACTCGAAAAAGCTGTCGTCCCTGGCTTCCTGGCCACCTGCGCCCAGTCTTCCGCGAAGGCGGCGAGGTCTGGCCCGATCACTTCTTCTGCAGTGCGCCCGTCCGCCAATGCGTCGCGGAGGTGGGATCTGAGCTCGATGCCCATCTCGTCGACCATCTGGGTTGGAACGTTGGTTTCTGCCCAATAACGCTCGCAGTCTGCGACGATGCGTTCGACGGCATCAATCACTTTTGACTCCATTCAGCACCTCCGATACGCCGTTGGTCAGTCGCTTCCAGTCTCGGCGCCATTCGTGCAGGCGGTGTTCGCCCTCTTTCCTCATTCGGTAATACTTGCGCTGTGGCCCGCCAGTTGAACCCTCGAAGTAGCCTTCCACCAGTCCCTGTTTCTGGAGTCGACTCAGCAGCGGGTAAATGCTGCCGTCGCTGACCAGATCCAATCCCCGGCGTTCGAGTTTGCGGACCATTTCGTAGCCGTAGCTCGGTTCCTCATCGATCAATGCCAGCAGGCACATGTCGAGGACTCCTTTGAGCAGTTGTGACCGATGTTCCATCTATTCGATCTTCTCGACGATCCGCCTGCACCCCCAATTGTACCTCAAGCACTATTGCTACGCAAGGTAGTTGGTATAACAGGATATATCGGATACCAGGTTATGGCTCACCGCCGGTCCGCGACTCATTGAATCTTCGGCCGCCTTGCCGACAGGCCAAGCAACGCAAAACGGGAACGCTTCGCCGCCGCGGCTCGATGATGTCGCTTTGGTGACTTCCCTGAGGCCCGCAACAAGAGTCGGAGAAGGACCATGGGGGATGCCCTCGAGCCGGTTGAGCTCGATGAAGAGATCGTTTCCGAGTTCGTGCTCGAGGCCAGCGAGCAGCTAGGCGAAACGGACGGAAACCTGCTGGCTCTCGAGGCCGATAGCGGTGACGAAGAGGCGAGAGCGGCGGTGTTTCGCTGTTTTCATACCATCAAGGGCCTGGCGGGCTTTCTGGGATTTCCTCAGGTAGAGCACCTCGCTCATGCCGCGGAAGATCTTCTCGACCAGGCGCAGAGGCTTCCCATCGACGCCGAGGCCATAGACGCGGTGTTCGCGGCCTCCGACATGCTGCGCGAACTGGCTGAGGAGATAAACGAAGCCCTCCCCTCGGGAGTATGGAATCCCACAGCCAATCCGAAGATCGACGAACTCAAGGTGCGGATTCACGAGATACATGCTCGGCGTGAGGCCGAAGCCGCTGGTGAGGTTCCACCCCAGGCTGAAGATTTTGCTTCAGGATCAACACCGGAGACCGCCGGCCTCGCCGTTGCAGGCAATGGGTCCGTCGAGACAGAACTCGATGATGCCGCTACGGGGGGAGCGGCCACACTCGAACCCAACGACGAGTCCCAACCGGCAGCCCCTCCGACCACAGCAGAGCCAGGCCTCGACCTCCAAGCAGGCGCATCCACTCCCCAAACCCAGAAGAAGCGGCCGCCGGCGTCCAACAGCCTCAGGGTGGACGGTCTACGGCTCGATCGCCTGATTGATCTGATCGGTGAGCTGGTAATCACCGAGACGATGGTTTCCAGGGCCGCTGGTTCTGTTGTAGGAGCAGCAGACGATGAGAGTCAGGAGTGGAACCACCACCTCGGGCGACTTGGCAAGATCACGAGGGAGATCCATGAGATCGCAGGCTCGCTGCGAATGGTGCCAGTGACATCGACATTCTCGAAGATGGCTCGCTTGGCTCGCGACGTGTCCAAGAAGGCGGGCAAAGCCGTCAAATTCCAGGTAACTGGGGAGGACACCGAGCTAGACAAGACTTTGGTCGACAAGATCGGGGACCCGCTGGTTCATATGATCCGCAACTCGGTTGACCATGGACTGGAGTCGTCTGGCGAAGACCGGATCGCAGCGGGCAAACCGGAGGTCGGAAGGATTGACCTGCGGGCATTTCACAAGGAAGGAAATATCCATATCCAGGTCCAGGACGACGGGAGGGGCCTCGACCGCGACACCATCCTCGAAAAGGCGATTCGCAGAGGTTTGGTGAAGTCGGGCGACAATATTTCCGACCGTGACGTCTACCGCCTGATCTGTGAGCCAGGGTTTTCCACGGCGGCCGCCGTTACTGAGATCTCGGGCCGAGGAGTGGGCATGGACGTCGTGAAAAAGGCGATAGATCAGATGGGCGGCAAGCTCGAGATTCAGTCCGAGCCGGGAGTCGGCACGACGATGACCCTGCAGCTCCCGCTCACCTTGGCCGTGATCGACGGCATGGTGGTGACAGTCGGCCCTGATCGCTACATCGTTCCGACCTTGTCCGTAGTGCGCCTGGTCACCCCAGAAGATGGCCAGATCACCACCCTGCTCGGTCGTGAGGAAATGATCAAGGTACACGGTGAACTCATTCCGGTGGTCAGGCTCGGCGAACTGTTTGACGACACCGTCAAGGGAGAAACCGAGGACGTGGCGATCATCGCCGAGGCCGAAGGAGTGAGGATCAGCCTGATGGTCGACGAAGTACTTGATCAGCAGCAGGTCGTGATCAAGAGTCTCGACGACGTGTCACAGACATCTGGCCTGTCTGGTTGTGCCATCATGCCGGACGGCAGTGTCGGTCTCGTGCTAGACGTCGGCGGACTTGTAGATCGCTACGGGCGGGCCACCAAGGTGTTGGCCAAGGCGGCGGCCGTCTGAGTCACACGGACACCGCTGTCCGCCAACCCCGTCGGCCTCGGCGCCAGGGTCAGACTACATTGCCGCGAGTGCGCACCTCGATCTGGCCGGTCTCCACCGACAGTTTCGCGGTCCTGGGAATGTTGCCGCCGGTCTGGGTCGAACTGGGTATCAATCCGGCTGCCGACAAGAGGTCTAGGGCCGTATCGACGTTCTTCGCGCCTATGTCGAGAGTCGGGTTCTCCGACCCGAAGGAGAACACGTTGGCGCCACCTACGACATAGGCTTTTGTGACCCAAATGGAGAGACCCTGTCCACGAATCAGGTCTAGTAGCGCCGGCACCGCTGTTTCGACGAACCTGCCGGCCGAGGCGGCAGCCGCTCCCTTCGCAGGCTCGGCGAGGAGGCAATGGGCGGCCACCGCAAACTTCTTGGGGGCGCAAATGAAGATTCCGGCGCACGAGCCAAGGCCGACCATCTCGATAATCGCGTCCTCGTCCTCGGTCGAGACTATCTGGCCAATACCGACGTGGAGGTCGGTCACCCGAAAACCTGGCTCAACATTGCAGATGTTTGATCGCCGGGGAAGAAGTGGATGTGGGTCGAAGCATCATAGGCAAACGTTGTGATGTGGCCGGTGACAAAGGTGATCTCATCTCGAGCGCCGGCCAGCGCAAGGATTGACGGGAGCAACATCTCCATATCCGAGCAGGCGACGGCCGGTGGTGTGGGGTCAGGAGTCCCGAGTAGTTTCGACTCGGCCGAATCGACGAAATGGGCTCCGCAAATGTTGGCGATCTCGCCAACGACGCGAACCCACATGTCCTGATCGTCTATCCCGAGCGGTTCCATGTAGGCGTCTGAGTGGTCCATGGCGATTACTACGATTCCGTCCATTTCGCCGATCAGTCTGATGACGGCGATCGCCGTCCTTGCGTCGGAGTCTCGGACGAGGATGTCATGGATCGCACCGAACGGCTGATCGATGTAGACCTGCGAAGCCGAACTGGCAACCTCGGTGTTCAAGAATGTTGACAGTGCCTCGGCTGCATCGGCGGAGCCCCTGTCCGCGATGTGTCGAAAGACATCGCCGAGACGGACCTGATCTGTCATCGGATCTCCCATTGCTGACGGATTCCTTGACCGGGGACGAGAACTGGGGCTGGTCCCCCGTTGATTACTTCGTCGCCCGAGACGGCCTGTCCTTTAGCGCACGAGGTCCATGCCGACAGGCGTCACGAAGCACAGCGGTCCCGACTGTTGGATGTGCCTTGCACGCCAGACCCGTCCGGGCGAATGCTGCGCTGCTGATTGCAATGGAGGTACCACCTTGGCCGACCCGAACGAAATGCAGGAACTACACCTGGTCACCTTCCAACTGGGCGCTGAGGACTACGCCGTTCACGTGGAAACCGTCGAGAGCATCATCAAGCCAAGCGCGGTGACTCCCGTTCCCGGATCGCCTCGCGAAGTGTGCGGGATCATGAATCTGCGGGGCCGAGTGATATCGGTGATCGATCTTCGAACATGCTTTTCCATGCCAACCAAGGACACGGACGGCGACACAAGGGTACTGGTCGTACGTTTCGAGCACACCACAGTGGGCGTACTGGTCGACAGCGTATCGGAAGTGTTTACGTTGACCAACGAGGAGATCCAGCCCACGCCGATGCATGTGACAGGAATCGGGGGAGCGGCCATCGAAGGGATCGTCGATGGCGAGGAAGGACTCATCGCCTTGGTGGATTTGAGTGTCGTCCTCAGTGGCGCCGACCTCGAGCCGAGTGACGAAGAGGGTTCGCTGACCACCGCATTGTGAGTGACTCGAAAAACGTCTTGCCCAAGAAGGTGTTGATAGTTGATGACTCCGGTCTGGCGAGGCGCTTGGTGCGTTCGGTCATCGAGGAGATGCCAGAGGTCAGTCAGATCGCCGAAGCGGTGGACGGCACAGATGGCATCAAAAAGGCCATCGCGTTCCGCCCAGATGCAATCACCCTTGACCTTGACATGCCCGGTCACTCAGGTCTGAATGTACTCAAGAGTGTGATGCGGTCGGCCCCTGCCAACGTGATCATGATCTCCAGCAGAACCACGAGGGGCGCTGAGGTCACGATCGAGTGCCTGGCAGCCGGAGCATTCGATTTTGTCGCCAAGCCCGCTTCCGACGAAGCCAAGGATCTATTCGGTTTTCGTGTGCGCCGTGCCCTGAGCGGAGCTCTGATGACGGCGCCCAAGGCATTCAGGCCTAATGTGAATCCCAAGACGCTGGCCGTGGGATTCGCACCGAAGATCGTAACGGTCGCTGCATCGACCGGAGGACCGCCCGCCCTCGAACGGTTTCTTGGCAGCATCACCGGCCCGCTTCCCTTCCCGATCGTGGTTGTCCAGCACATGCCCAAGGGGTTCACCGGCCCTCTCGCAGCCCGACTCAACAACGCAGGGTCGCTTGCAATCACCGAGGCGAAAGATCACAGTCCGCTGGAGGCAGGTGCCGTTATCGTCGCGAAGGGCGGCTTTCACCTCGAGGTCGGCGCCAGGGAAGTGCGCTTCGACGATTCTCCGCCGGTTTCGACGCTC